>DQAA01000018.1 GCA_003523465.1 Pseudomonas sp. | reverse complement strand
CTCAGCCTTGGCGGCAAGCTGCATGCCGCGCTGCTCGAAGAGGTCGATGGCCTGCCGCTGCCGGACGACATGCAGGTGCGGATCGGCCAGGTCCAGCAGCGCCGCGCGACCACCCGCCAGGACTTCTTCCTGCGCGTGGAAGAAAAATTCCGCGCCCAGCAGGACCTCATCGCCGGCCTCGCCCAGTACCGCGAAAGCCTTCTGGCGCTGCTCGACAAATTGAGCTTCGAGCCCGGCGCCACGGCCCTTGAAGTCGGCCCCGGCGATGGCGAGTTCCTTCCCGAACTGGCCCGCCGCTTCGCCCGGGTCACCGCGCTGGACAACAGCGCGACCATGCTCGAACTGGCGCGCCAGGTCTGCCAGCGTGAACGTCTGGCTAACGTAAACCTGCAATTGGCCGATGCCCTCGGTAACACCGAAGGCCAGGCCGATTGCGTTGTGCTGAACATGGTCCTGCACCACTTCAGCGATCCGGCCGCCGCCCTCGGGCAACTGGCCGACCGCGTCAAACCAGGCGGCAGCCTGTTGCTTACCGAGTTGTGCAGCCACGACCAGGGTTGGGCCCGCGAAGCCTGCGGCGACCTCTGGTTGGGCTTTGAACAGGACGACCTGCTTCGTTGGGCGTGCGCTGCGGGACTGGCTCCCGGAGACAGCCTCTATGTGGGCCTACGTAATGGTTTCCAGCTCCAGGTGCGCCATTTTCAGCGGCCGGCTGGCAACACTCACCATCAGTAAATTCAGGAACCCGTCGAGATGAGCGAATACTCCCTTTTCACCTCCGAGTCCGTATCTGAAGGGCATCCGGACAAAATCGCCGACCAGATTTCGGACGCGGTGCTGGACGCCATCATCACCCAGGACAAATACGCCCGTGTCGCCTGCGAAACCCTGGTGAAAACCGGCGTCGCGATCATCGCCGGCGAAGTCACCACCTCGGCCTGGGTCGACCTGGAAGACATCGTCCGCAACGTCATCACCGACATCGGCTACAACAGCTCCGACGTCGGCTTCGACGGCGCCACCTGCGCCGTGATGAACATCATCGGCAAGCAGTCCGTGGACATCGCCCAGGGCGTCGACCGCAGCAAGCCTGAAGACCAGGGCGCCGGCGACCAGGGCCTGATGTTCGGCTACGCCAGCAACGAAACCGACGTGCTGATGCCAGCACCGATCTGCTTCTCCCACCGCCTGGTCGAGCGCCAGGCCGAAGCGCGCAAGTCCGGCCTGCTGCCGTGGCTGCGCCCGGACGCCAAGTCCCAGGTCACCTGCCGTTACGAAGGCGGCAAGGTGGTCGGTATCGACGCGGTCGTCCTGTCGACCCAGCACAATCCTGAAGTCTCGCAAAAAGACCTGCAGGAAGCCGTGATGGAGCTGATCGTCAAGCACACCCTGCCGGCCGAACTGCTGCACAAGGGCACCCAGTTCCACATCAACCCGACCGGCCAGTTCATCATCGGTGGCCCGGTAGGCGACTGCGGCCTGACCGGTCGCAAGATCATCGTCGACAGCTACGGCGGCATGGCCCGTCACGGCGGCGGCGCGTTCTCCGGCAAAGACCCGTCCAAGGTTGACCGTTCGGCGGCCTACGCCGGTCGCTACGTGGCCAAGAACATCGTCGCGGCCGGCCTGGCCGAGCGTTGCGAAATCCAGGTTTCCTACGCCATCGGCGTGGCCCAGCCGACCTCGATCTCGCTGAACACCTTCGGTACCGGCAAGATCTCCGACGAGAAGATCGTCCAGCTGGTGCGCGAGTGCTTCGACCTGCGTCCGTACGCCATCACCACCATGCTCGACCTGCTGCACCCGATGTACCAGGAAACCGCTGCCTACGGTCACTTCGGCCGTATCCC
Organism: Pseudomonas sp.; assembly: GCA_003523465.1. Lineage (GTDB taxonomy): Bacteria > Pseudomonadota > Gammaproteobacteria > Pseudomonadales > Pseudomonadaceae > Aquipseudomonas. The sequence goes on along the minus strand of DQAA01000018.1, from coordinate 5,037 downwards.
GCAGGAGAAGACCGTCGGCGACGACACCTTCACCACCTTTACCTGGGAACGTACCGACCGCGTTGACGCCCTGCGCGCCGCCGCCGGCCTGTAATACCCGGTAATCGCTGTAGAGAAAGCCCCGGCCAGTGCTCTGGCCGGGGCTTTTTCGTTGCAGGGAAACAAACCCTGACAAAGCTGGACGAGCACTTTGCGCAAGCCTTCCTAGGCTGGGATTTCCCACCCAAGAGCAAGGACGCTCGCCATGTTCCGAATCATCCCCCTGCTGCTGTCATTCCTCGCCCTGCCCGCCTTCGCCACGGGTTGCCCCGACTGGACGGAAGACGCCGCCAGCTCGCGCATCAACGAACTTCAGGCCCGGATAACCCAGTGGGACAAGCACTACCACAGCCTTGGCGAGGCGAAGATCAGCGACGAGCTTTACGACCAGCACGTCGCACGCCTGCATCGGCTGCGCGCCTGTTTTCCCGGCAGCGGCGCAACACCGGGCAATCCGCTGGCGGACGCCGGTGGCCCGGTCCTGCATCCGGTGGCCCATACCGGCCTCGAAAAACTTGCCGATGAACAGGCCGTCGCGGCCTGGCTGAAAGGACGCGAGGACTTGTGGATACAGCCCAAGGTGGATGGCGTGGCGGTCACCCTGGTCTATCGCGGCGGCAGCCTGGTGCAGCTGCTCAGCCGTGGCGACGGTACCCACGGGCATGACTGGAGCCGGCATATTCCGGCGCTGCCCATAGCGTTGCGCGAACTCAAGGAAAGCCGCGACCTGCTGCTCCAGGGCGAACTGTTCTGGCGCATCGAAGGGCATGTCCAGGCCCAAGCCGGCAGCCTCAGCCTGCGCAGCAAGGTGGCCGGACTCATGGCGCGGCAGCGGATCGACGCAGCGCAGGCCGAATCCCTCGACCTGTTTGTCTGGGCCTGGCCGGATGGCCCGCAGATGCCCGACGAGCGTTTTACCCGGCTCGCCGAGCTGGGACTCGCCAACACCCGTCACTTCAGCCAGCCGATCACCTCTCTCCAGGATGCCGCCCACTGGCGCCAGCAGTGGTATCGCACGGCCCTGCCCTTCGCCAGTGATGGCGTGGTCGTGCAACAGGGACGGCGTCCGCCGGGGGAGCGCTGGCAGGCGGGCAGCTCCCATTGGCGCGCGGCATGGAAATATCCCTTTGCCCAGGCGCTGGCGGAAGTGCGCAGCGTGGATTTTCGGGTGGGACGGACCGGGCGGGTCACTCCGGTCGTCCAGTTCGATGCGGTGCGCCTGGATGATCGCCTGGTCCGCCAGGTCAGCGCCGGCTCGCTGCAACGCTGGCAGGAGCTGGATATCCAGCCGGGGGACCAGATCGTCCTGAGCCTCGCCGGGATGACCATCCCGCGCATCGACTCCGTGGAGCAGCGCGGTCCACGTCTCTCAAGGGTGCAGCCACCAGCGGCGGGCAGCTATCACGCGCTGAGTTGCTGGCAGCCAACGACGGGATGCCAGGGGCAGTTTCTCGAACGCCTGGACTGGCTGGCCGGCAAACGTGGCCTGAACATGGCCGGTGTCGGCCCGGGTACCTGGCGCAAGCTTCTCGATGACGGACGCCTGGATAGCCTGGTCGACTGGATCGAACTGCAGCCCCACGACCTGCAAGGCATCGAGGGGATTGCCGGGCGCAGCAGCCAGAAGCTGCACCAGAGCTTCCAGCTGGCGCGTGCGCAGCCATTCCCACGCTGGGCCCGGGCACTTGGCGTACCGGCTCCGGCGCAACTGGAACTGGGAAATTCCTGGGCTGCCCTGGCCGAGCGCGACACCGCCCAGTGGAAACAGGAACCGGGCGTGGGACCGACGCGAGCGGCGCAACTGGTGGCGTATTTTCAGCATCCGCAGGTCAGAAGCCTGGCCGCTCGTCTGGGTGAAGCGGCAATCGAGGGTTTCTAAATCCCGTCGATCAGGGCAGCATCACGCAATCTGCTTGCCCGACCACGGAGCCTTTCATGAAATCGATTTCCTCCCTTGCCCTGTTCACCCTCTGCGCCGTGCTCGCCGCGCCGGCCCTGGCCGTCGAGGAACAACCGGGGCTGACCGGCTGCGCTGCCAAGCAGCAAAGCATCACCACCCAGATCGAGCAGGCCCGCCTGCATGGCAACGCCGAGCAGCAGGCGGGGCTGGAAAAGGCCCTGAGCGAAGTGCAGGCCAACTGCACCGACGCCGGCCTGCGCAAGGAGCGGGAACAGAAGGTACTGGATGCCCGCCATGAAGTGGCGCAGCGCAAGAAGGACCTGGACAAGGCCATGAAGAAAGGCGATCCGGAGAAGATCAACAAGCGCAAGGACAAGCTGGCCGAGGCCAACAAGGAGCTTCAGGCTGCTGTAGAAGAACTGGAAAAGTAGATCGCTCTTGAGGGCCTCATCGCTGCGATGAGGCCCTCCGAAACAAAAGGAATCAATGATTCCTGAATTCGGTATGACAGGCTTTGCAAGCCGCTTCCACCTTGTCCATCGGTCCTTGCAGCGCCTCAGCCTGCAAAGGCTGGGCCTTGGTCACTTCGACCAGTTCACCCGTCGCCCCTTCCAGCTGTCGTGCCAGCTCCTGGAAGCGTGCCTGTTTCTCCCAGACATCCGCCCGGGCGCTGGTATCATCCGTCTCCTTGACCTGTGGGAAGTGTTTCCACGGCTCGTGGGACAGCGCATCGAGCTTCACCGCACCCTCCGCGAATTTCTGCCCGTCGAACGCCAGGCGTCCGCGCAGCATGCCGCCCATGTCCTCGCTGGTCTTGAGCATCTGTTTGAAAATGGCCTTGCGCTGGCCCAGCGGCGAGTTCGGATCCACGCCGCCGCAGGCGGTCAGGGTGAGGCAGGCCAGCAGTACGACGGAACAACGTTTGAGCAACATGGTCATCGGCTCACGGAAAAAAGGCGGCCAGTATCCTCGCCTGACCGGCAAAGACCAATACCCCCAAGAAAACTACGGGTTGCGCAGGGACCGTACCCGTCCTGCCAACCGCCAAGGAAATACCCCATGAACATCCCCCTGCGCCGCCTCGGCTGGACCCTTTCCCTTTGCGCCCTGCTCGCCGGCTGCAACGGCGGCGCGCCGGAAAAATCCAAACCGCACCCGATCGCCACCTACACCCACGCCACCTGGAACGACCTGCCGACGGTCAGCGACAGCGACCTGGTGGCCGGCTTCGAGTCCTGGCGCAGCGCCTGCGAACGACTCAAGCGCGACCCGATCTGGGCCGAGACCTGCACCGCCGCTGCGGCCGTGCCCGCAGATGCCCGGCAGATCGGCGAATTCCTCGGCGCCCGGCTGGAGGTCTACAGCCTGCGCAATGCGGAAAACAACGCCACCGGCCTGATCACCGGCTACTACGAGCCGGTCTATCCGGGCAGCGAAACCCGCACCGAACAGGCTCATGTGCCGGTCTACGGCATCCCCGAGGACATGGTCGTGGTCGATCTCGACAGCATCTACCCCGAGCTCAAGGGCAAGCGCCTGCGCGGTCGCCTCGAAGGCCGCGTGCTCAAGCCCTACGACACCTCTGAAGTGATCCAGCGCCAGGGCGTCAAGGCGCCGGTGGTGGCCTGGCTGACCGACCCGATGGACCTGCAGTTCCTGCAGATCCAGGGCTCGGGTCGGGTCCAGCTGGAGAATGGGCGGCAGTTGCGCCTGGGTTATGCCGACCAGAACGGCCACCCCTATCGCCCGATCGGGCGCTGGCTGGTCGAGCAGGGCCAGTTGAAGAAGGAAGAGGTGACCATGGGTGCCATCCACGCTTGGGCCCAGGCCAATCCGGCGCGGGTCCCGGAGCTGCTGGCGAGCAACCCCAGCTATGTGTTCTTCGGTGCCCGCCCGGACAGCAACGAAGGCCCCCGTGGCTCGCTCAACGTGCCGTTGACTGCGGGCTACAGCGTGGCGATCGACCGCAAGGTGATTCCGCTGGGCAGCCTGCTATGGCTGTCCACCACCCGTCCGGATGGCAGCCCGGTGGTCAGGCCGGTAGCGGCGCAGGATACCGGCGGGGCGATTGCCGGCGAGGTGCGGGCGGATCTGTTCTGGGGGACTGGCGAGGCGGCCGGGAAGCTGGCGGGGGATATGAAGCAGGCGGGGCAGATCTGGCTGTTGTGGCCGAAGGGTGTCGCGCTGCCGGCTGTTCCTCAGACTGAAGCCAAGTAAGAGGTTGTTCTTCAGGGCCTGATCGCTGCGGTTCGGCAGCGATCAGGCCCTAGAGGTCACGCCGAAACGACGAAGAACCCCACGATCAAGCCAACCCCCGCAAACCACACCAGCGAGCGCAACATCGCCCAGTCCGCCAGGTAGAAAATGATGTAGAGCAGGCGCGAGGTGATGAACAGCACCGCCAGCACGTCCTGGGTCTTCTGCCCGACGTTGCCGACGATATCCGCGATCACCACTGCGGCGATGAACGCCGGCAGGATCTCGAAGCTGTTCATCTGCGCCGCGTTGGCCCGTTTCGGCAGACCGCTGAGCCCGGCCAGGAAGGTTCGCGGGTCATGGTTGTCACGCAACGTGAAGCCACTGCTGAACTTGGCAATGATGGTGCAAACATAGGGCAGGATCAGGGCGATCAGTACGCACCAGAAAGCGACGGTCATGGTTTGAGGTCCTTGTCAGAGTCGAAAATCGTTACGGTCAGAGCTTCATTACCAGCATCCCGACCAGCACCAGGGCACAGGCTAAGAGCCTGGGCCCGCCAAAAGGTTCTTTGAGGTAGCGCATGCCCATCAGCACCACGAGGATCACGCTGACCTCGCGCAATGCCGCCGCTTCCGCCACCGATCCCAGGTGCATGGCCCAGAGCACCAGAGCGTAGCTGAGCAGCACGCAGACGCCGACGGTCAGCCCCAACTTCCATTGGCTGCGCCAGAACTGCACGAACGGCGCGCGGCGGGCGATGCCGGCAACCAGCGGAAATGGCAGGGAACAGGCCAGGGTCAGCCACACCAGGTAATCCAGCGGCTGCGCCCAGCGGCGGATCGCCTGGCCGTCGAGCCAGGTGTAGCAGCCAATGCACAGGCCGATCAGCGCCACCACCG
>DQAA01000019.1 GCA_003523465.1 Pseudomonas sp. | reverse complement strand
CATTGTGGGAGCCGGCGTTGCCGGCGATGAGGCCATCAGCGTTTCATCACCCTTAACACCCCTGTCACCCTCCCGCCGTCAAACCGTCAAGTTCCCGATTCAGTCTGAAACTCCCGTAAGCGTATGCACTCGATCAGGGAGATATGAAATGGCTCGTGAACTCGATGGCTCGTATCAACCCAGCGCCAAATCCCGCAAGCAGCAGGAAAAAGACCAGCGCCGCATGGAGTACCGCCGCGCGATCGAAAGCTATTCCGAACAGCGTCGTCTGCTTCAGGAAATCACCGATTTCGGTGATTTGCAGAGCTTCAACGTATGGCAGGTGTCGGCGGCAGAACCCCGGAGAAACGTTCAACAAGCCCGCTGATGTGCGCACGTTCGCTGCGAATGAATGCAAGAAACGCCAAGGCCACCGGCGATTGCCGCTTGGCCTTGGACTGCACCACGCACCAGCTCCGGTACAGCGGCAGTTCCTCCACCGGCAGCTCGCGGAGCATTCCGGTGGCCAGTTCCAGGTTCAGGGCGTGACGGGTCAGCAGGGCAATTCCCAGACCTGCAATCACGCATTCGCGCTGGGCATCGGCTGAAGCCACTTCCAGCGTCTGGGTGAAGTGCACGCGCTTCTCCTTGAAGTATTCCTCGCAGGCCTTGCGCGTGCCCGAGCCCTGCTCGCGGACCAGCAGGGTATGCGGCTCCAGGTCCTGCAGGCGCAGGCTGTCCAGCCGGCATAGCGGATGATCCGGCGGGGCCACGGCAACGATGGGATTGTTGAGGAATGGCAGGAATTCCAGGCCCATGTCCTGCGGGACCATGGACATGATGATCAGGTCATCGCGGTTATCGGAAAGGCGGCGGATCGCCTGGGCACGGTTGACCACCGTCAGGGTCAGGTTGACCTCCGGATGCAGCTTCTTGAACGCGGCGAACAGGTGCGGCACGAAGTACTTGGCGCTGGACTCGACCGCCAGCTTCAACTGGCCCTGCAGCGAGCCCTGCATGTCCGAGAGCTGCATATCGAGGCTTTCGAGACGGCCGAAGATGTCCCGGCTGGCGCGCTGCAAGGCTTCGGCGGCTTCGGTGAGATAGAGTTTCTTGCCGACGTATTCAAAAAGCGGCTGGCCGACCAGTTCTTCCAGTTGGCGGATCTGTAGACTTACGGCGGGTTGCGTCAGCGCCATTTCCTCCGCCGCCCGGCTGTAAGAACGCAAATCACACACTTCATTGAAGATCTGCAATTGACGCAATGTCATACGCATCAATGACTTACGCACTTTATCCCCAGCCTCTGACAAACCTTGTTACGGCACTATAAGCAATTGCTAATGGAGCCCCTAATAATTATTGATTTTTGTTTATTCACACACAGCGCTAGGGTGATTGCACGACTGGCCAGGTGATTCTGGTCACGCGCCGACCCGCATTGGCGGGTCGTTTGTCCAGCGGCTTTGGGAAGACTCCAGTGATAAAAAAAATCCTGATCGCCAACAGGGGTGAAATCGCAGTCCGGATCGTGCGGGCCTGCGCCGAAATGGGCATTCGCTCCGTGGCGATCTATTCCGACGCCGACCGTCACGCCCTGCACGTCAAGCGCGCCGACGAGGCCCACAGCATCGGTGCCGAGCCACTGGCCGGTTACCTGAACCCGCGCAAGCTGGTGAACCTAGCGGTGGAAACCGGTTGCGACGCCCTGCACCCCGGTTACGGTTTCCTCTCGGAAAACGCCGAACTGGCGGATATCTGCGCTGAACGCGGGATCAAGTTCATCGGCCCGGCCGCCGAAGTCATTCGCCGCATGGGCGACAAGACCGAAGCCCGCCGCAGCATGATCAAGGCTGGCGTCCCGGTCACTCCCGGTACCGAAGGCAACGTCGCCGACATCCACGAAGCCCTCAGCGAAGGCGAGCGCATCGGCTACCCGGTGATGCTCAAGGCCACTTCCGGTGGTGGCGGCCGTGGCATTCGTCGCTGCAACAGCCGCGAAGAACTGGAACAAGCTTTCCCGCGGGTAATTTCCGAAGCGACCAAGGCCTTCGGTTCGGCGGAAGTCTTCCTGGAAAAATGCATCGTCAACCCGAAACACATCGAAGCCCAGATCCTTGGCGACAGCTTCGGCAACGTGGTGCACCTGTTCGAGCGTGATTGCTCGATCCAGCGCCGCAACCAGAAGCTGATCGAGATCGCTCCGAGCCCGCAGCTCACCCCGGAACAGCGCGCCTACATCGGCGACCTGTCGGTGCGCGCGGCCAAGGCGGTCGGTTATGAAAACGCCGGTACCGTGGAGTTCCTGCTCGCCGAGGGCGAGGTGTACTTCATGGAAATGAACACCCGGGTGCAGGTGGAACACACCATCACCGAGGAAATCACCGGCATAGACATCGTTCGCGAGCAGATCCGCATCGCCTCCGGCCTGCCGCTTTCGGTCAAGCAGGAAGACATCCAGCACCGCGGTTTCGCCCTGCAGTTCCGAATCAACGCCGAAGACCCGAAGAACAACTTCCTGCCGAGCTTCGGCAAGATCACCCGTTACTACGCGCCCGGCGGCCCCGGCGTGCGGACCGACACGGCGATCTACACCGGCTACACCATTCCGCCGTTCTACGACTCCATGTGCCTGAAACTGGTGGTCTGGGCGCTGACCTGGGAAGAAGCCATGGACCGCGGCCTGCGCGCCCTGGACGACATGCGCGTGCAAGGGGTCAAGACCACCGCCGCGTACTACCAGGAAATCCTGCGCAATCCGGAATTCCGCAGCGGCCAGTTCAACACCAGCTTCGTCGAAAGCCACCCTGAACTGACCAACTACTCGATCAAGCGCAAACCCGAAGAGCTGGCGCTCGCCATCGCCGCCGCCATCGCCGCGCATGCAGGCCTGTGAGGAACCCATAATGTCCAAGAAAATTTTCGTAACCGACACGATCCTGCGCGACGCCCACCAGTCCCTGCTGGCCACCCGCATGCGCACCGAAGACATGCTGCCGATCTGCGACAAGCTCGACAAAGTCGGCTACTGGTCGCTGGAAGTCTGGGGTGGCGCGACCTTCGACGCCTGCGTGCGCTTCCTCAAGGAAGACCCGTGGGAGCGCTTGCGCAAACTGCGCGCCGCACTGCCCAACACCCGCCTGCAGATGCTCCTGCGCGGCCAGAACCTGCTGGGCTACCGCCACTACAGCGACGACGTGGTCAAGGCCTTCGTCGCCAAGGCGGCGGTCAACGGCATCGACGTGTTCCGCATCTTCGACGCCATGAACGACGTGCGTAACCTGCGCGTCGCCATCGAAGCGGTGAAGGCTGCCGGCAAGCATGCCCAGGGCACCATCGCCTACACCACCAGCCCGGTGCACACCATCGACGCCTTCGTCGCCCAGGCCAAGCAGATGGAAGCCATGGGTTGCGACTCGGTCGCGATCAAGGACATGGCCGGCCTGCTGACCCCGTTCGCTACCGGCGAACTGGTCAAGGCCCTGAAAGCCGAGCAATCGCTGCCGGTGTTCATCCACTCCCACGACACCGCCGGCCTGGCTGCCATGTGCCAGCTGAAAGCGGTCGAGAACGGCGCCGATCATATCGATACCGCCATCTCCAGCTTCGCCTGGGGCACCAGCCACCCGGGCACCGAGTCGATGGTCGCCGCGCTCAAGGGCAGCGAGTTCGACACCGGCCTGGACCTGGAACTGCTGCAGGAAATCGGCCTGTACTTCTACGCCGTACGCAAGAAGTACCACCAGTTCGAAAGCGAATTCACCTCGGTGGATACCCGCGTCCAGGTCAACCAGGTGCCAGGCGGCATGATCTCCAACCTGGCCAACCAGCTCAAAGAGCAGGGCGCGCTGAACCGCATGAACGAAGTACTGGCGGAAATCCCGCGGGTCCGCGAAGACCTCGGTTTCCCGCCGCTGGTCACCCCGACCTCGCAGATCGTCGGTACCCAGGCCTTCTTCAACGTGCTGGCCGGTGAGCGCTACAAGACCATCACCAACGAAGTGAAGCTGTACCTGCAAGGCGGCTACGGCAAGGCCCCGGGCGTGGTCAACGAACAACTGCGGCGTCAGGCCATCGGCAGCGAAGAAGTCATCGACGTGCGCCCGGCCGACCTGCTCAAGCCGGAAATGACCAAACTGCGCGCCGACATCGGCAACCTCGCGCACTCGGAAGAAGACGTGCTGACCTTCGCCATGTTCCCGGACATTGGCCGCAAGTTCCTCGAAGAACGCGAAGCCGGCACCCTGACCCCTGAAGTGCTGCTGCCGATTCCGGAAGCCGGCGCCGTGGCCTCGGCCAGCGGCGAAGGCGTGCCGACCGAATTCGTCATCGACGTCCATGGCGAAACCTACCGCGTCGACATCACCGGTGTTGGCGTCAAGGCCGAAGGCAAGCGTCACTTCTACCTGTCCATCGACGGCATGCCGGAAGAAGTGGTGTTCGAACCGCTCAACGAATTTGTCGGCGGTGGCGGCAGCAAGCGCAAGCAGGCCACCGAGCCTGGCCATATCAGCACCTCCATGCCGGGCAACATCGTCGATGTGCTGGTCAAGGAAGGCGACGTGGTCAAGGCCGGCCAGGCCGTACTGATCACCGAAGCGATGAAGATGGAAACCGAAGTGCAATCGCCGATCGCCGGCAAGGTTTCCGCCATCCACATCGCCAAGGGCGACCGCGTGAATCCGGGCGAGATCCTGATCGAGATCGAAGGCTGAGACAGCCTTCGGCGGTAAACGGTTAACCTCATTGGGGAGCGGATTGCTCCCCTTTTTTTATCTTTCCATTTGCATTTAAGTGCAGATTTTCAGCAAAAACTCTTCACTATCTGCACTTAAATGCAGATTGGTACCATGTCTGCCTCCAAGAATTGCACTATATTGCAGATCAGCCAGTTCAAGCTGATAGAGGCCTCCATGTACACCTTGACCCTCCAGCTCCACGCCCAAGGCAAATGGCAGGACACCATGGCCTTGAGCTTTGCCGAGCCCGGAAAAGGCTTTCTCAGCCCCTGCCAGTACGGTTACACCTCGGCTTACGTGGGCGCCAATCTGGATGCCTACGAAAGCACGTTCGACAAGGCCGTCAGCGTCAGGTTGCCGGTGGACTTCGAGCTACAGAACGGGAAAAAGGCCCCGGCCTTCCTGCATGACATCGCGCCGTCCGGCGCCGCCAAGCGTTTTCTTCTCAGGCATATGGGCCGGGAAAAGCCGGAGGGTCTGGCTGACGATCTTTTCCTGCTGACGCGCAGCACCCCGGCACCGATCGGCAACCTGCGTATCAAGGAGTCTATGGAAGGGCTGGATACCACGGCGCCCATGGGTTTCAGCTTCGATGACGTGGTCAGTCGCGATCAGCGGTTTCTTGAGTACGCCTACGAGCAAGGCGCGGCCATTGGCGGCGCGACGGGCGCGGGTGGCGAGGCGCCCAAGCTGTTGCTGACCGAAGGCGGTGACGGTCAGCTCTATCCGGACGCGGTGCTGAAGGATGACCGGGCTACCTGCCACTGGTTCGTTAAGTTCGCCCGCAACCAGGCGCTGGACAATGACCAGACCATCCTGCGGGCCGAATACCTGTACTACAAGGCGCTGCAAACCTTGGGTATCGACACGGTGGCGACGCCCGAGATGGCGTTGAAGGAGGGTCATAGACCCAGCCTGTGGATGAAACGCTTCGACCGCCGGATCGGTGCCGAAGGTGTGGAGCGACTGGCCGTGGAATCAGTGTATTCGTTGGCCGGAGTCACCGAGCCGGGCAGCCGGATGGACCATCTGGAAGTTATCCAGGCGCTCGTCGGCCTGTGGATAAAAGCCGGACAGAAGGACCAGGTGCCTGACCTAGTGGCGGAGTACCTGCGTCGGGACCTGATCAACAAGATCCTCGGCAACTCCGACAACCACGGGCGCAACACCGCGATCATCCGCAGTGATGCCCAGTTGCAACTGGCGCCGATCTACGACCTGGCACCCATGGTGATGGATGCGGAAGGCATCACCCGCACGACCAAATGGGCTTCGCCCGTGGAGCGGGGCGGCGAGGTCGATTGGCGCGCAGCTTGCCAGTTGCTGGCGCCGCTTGTAGACCCGCAGCAGGTATTCGAACGTCTGCGTCAGGATGCCTTTAGGTTGATGGCGTTGCCGGATTTGCTGGCGGGGTTGCCGGATTCGGTCATGAACCACCCCGCCATCGCTTTGAAGAACCTTGAACAACGCATGAAAGGCTGGGGATTGCTATGACGGTTTCGATCGAGATTCGCGCTTTGCTGATCGAAGGCGTATTGCAGGGGATTGCCGATGGCTCGCTGGAACTGGGCCCGGCGGTGCGCAAGTTGCGGGTGGAAGTGGCGAAGTTGCAGCAGACCCAGTTTGCGCGGATGTGCAAGATTTCCGTGCGGACCCTGATTCAGATCGAGCAGGGGGAGGGCAATCCGACGCTCAACTCGTTGAATGCGGTGTTTCGGCCGTTTGGGTTGCAGATGGGGGTTCTGCGGCGGCCTGATAGGCTCAAGGATCTCTAAGACGACGCAGTACCCTGTGGGAGCGGGTTTACCCGCGATTGCGGTGGTGAATTCACCGAAGTAATCGCGGGTGAACCCGCTCCCACAGGGTCCGTGGGGCTTCACAACCATACGGTTACCGCTCGAAACCCTTGCCGAAATGCCCCTCCAGCCGCGCCTGAACCAGTTCCAGCGCCACCGACAGCAGCCAGTAGATCAACGCCGCCGTGGTCAGCATCTCCAGGTACCGATAGCTCGAGCGCCCATACGACTGTGCCAGGAACATCACTTCCCACACCCCCATCACCGAGATCAGCGACGAATCCTTGAGCATCGAGATGAACTGGTTGGCCCCCGGTGGGATGATGGTGCGCATGGCCTGGGGCAGGGTAATGTGCCAGAAGATGGTCGCCGGCTTCATGCCCAGGGCCAGCGCGGCCTGGCGCTGGCCGGCGGCGACACCGAGGATGCCGGCGCGGAAGATTTCGCTGAGATAGGCACCGTAGTTGAGCGACAGGGCGATGATCCCGGCACTGATCGCCCCAGGCACCAGGCCGATCTGCGGCAGGCCGAGGTAGATCAGCAGGATCTGGATCAGCAGCGGCGTACCGCGGAAGAACGAGGTGTAGAAACTGGCGACACCCAGCAGCACGGCGCTCTTCGACAGCCGTGCAAGCGCTGCGGCAAAGCCTAGCGCCACCGAGCAGACCATCGAGCACAGGCAGAGGAACAGGGTCAGCGCCGCGCCCTGGAGAAAGCCGTTCGGGCCGAGCTTGAAGCCGGCCAGATTGGGAAACTTCTCGACGATGATCGAAAACTTCAGATCGAAGCTCAGGAAGAAGCCGACGAAAACCATCAGCAGGACCAGCCAGGTCAGGTATAGCCGCGTCCGGAAGCCCGGTAGCGGCAGGCCCGCGCGCGAGGCGGCGGGCTTGGGCGAGGGTTCTTGAGCACTCATTTGCTGATATCGGCGCCAATCCATTTGTTCGACAGCCTGGCCAGGGTGCCGTCAGCCTTGAGCTGGGCGAAGACCTCGCGAACCTTGGCGTCCCATTCGGCATCGCCCTTCTCGATGGCCACCGAGTTCGGCTCTTCGTACAACGGCGCGCCGGCCAGCTTGAAGCGCTTGTCTTCGTTCAGGCGCGGTTGGGCGGTGACCAGGTTGGTGAGGATGGCATCCAGGCGCACGCCGGCACCGAGGCCGAGATCCTGGAACGCGACGTTGTCGGTGTCGTACGGGGCGATCTGTACGGCTTCGAACGGGTAGTCGATCTTCTGGTCCTCGGCGCCTTCGATCACCAGGTTCTTGTTCAGGTAGCTCTCGTAGCTGGAGGCGCTGGTCAGGCCGACTTTCAGGCCGTCCAGGTCCTTGGCCGAGTGGATGCGCTCGTCCTTGGCATTGACCACGATCACCGCCGGCGAGGCGTAGTACTCGACGGGGAAGGCGAAGACCTCGGCGCGCGCTTTGCTCGGGGTCATGGAGCAGATGCAGATATCGTAGCGACCGCTCCAGCGACCGGCGGCGATCACGTCCCAGGAGGGGGTTTCAAGACGCAGCTTGACGCCGAGCTTGTCGGCCACGGCCTTGGCCACATCCACATCGAAGCCATCCAGCTGGTTCTGGTCATTCAGGAAGGAGAACGGTGGATAACTTTCCATCAACACGTTGACCACCTCCTTGCGGGATTCCACACGGTCCAGGGTGGCACCGGCAAAGGCTTGGGTGGCAGCGGTCAAGGCCAGCAGGCCCGCGCCCAACAGGGAGGAAAGTTGCATGGGAATCACCGGAAAAAGTTGTAAGAAAAAACGTGACAGGTATTAAATAGTTATAAGTAAACGAGAACTAATAAGTTTTATTTCTATTCTTAGAAGCAGGTGTTATATGGGCGAAAAGTCGTTGGTCATTCTTGATGGCGGCATGGGTCGGGAATTGGCGCGCCGTGGGGCGCCGTTCCGCCAGCCGGAGTGGTCGGCGCTCGCATTGAGCGAGGCGCCGGAGGCGGTAGTGGCGGTACATCGGGCGTATATCGACGCCGGTGCGCAGGTGATTACCAGCAACAGCTACGCCGTAGTGCCGTTCCATATCGGTGAAGAGCGTTTCAAGCATGAAGGCCAGGCCTTGGCCAGCACCGCCGGGCAACTGGCCCGCGCGGCGGCCGATGCAGGTCCGCAGCAGGTCCG
>DQAA01000111.1:2812-3015 GCA_003523465.1 Pseudomonas sp. | reverse complement strand
CGTGGCTGCTGGACCTGACCGCCGACGCCCTGGCCGCCGACCCGCAACTGGCGCACTACAGTGGCGCGGTGGCCGATAGCGGGGAAGGGCGCTGGACCATCGATGCCGCCGTCGAACAGGCCGTGCCGGTACCGGTGCTGAGCAGCGCATTGTTCGCCCGCTTCCGCTCGCGGGAGCAGCAGGGCACCTATGGCGACAAGCTG
>DQAA01000111.1:0-2771 GCA_003523465.1 Pseudomonas sp. | reverse complement strand
CCCTGTTCCTGTTCGGCGCCAGCGGCGACCTGGTCAAGCGCCTGTTGATGCCGGCCCTGTACAACCTCAGCCGCGACGGCCTGCTGGACAAGAACCTGCGCATCGTCGGCGTCGATCACAACCCGGCCACCGGCGCCGAGTTCGCCGAACGCCTCGAAGCCTTCATGCGCGAGCGCGACAAGGGCGCGGCAGAAGGCGCCCAGTGCCTCGATCCGAAACGCTGGGCCCGGCTGGCCAAGCACNNTTACCTACCAGGGCATCGGCAAGCAGATCGGCAAGTCGCGCAACGGCAATGCGATCTTCTACCTGGCCACCGCGCCGCGGTTTTTCTCCGATGTGGTCGAGCGCCTCGGCCATGCCGGCCTGCTCAATGAAACCGAGGGCTTCCGCCGGGTGGTGATCGAAAAGCCGTTCGGCTCGGACCTGGCCAGCGCCGAGCTGCTCAACGCCAGCCTGCTGCGGGTGATGAGCGAGAAGCAGATCTACCGGATCGACCACTACCTGGGCAAGGAGACGGTGCAGAACATCCTGGTCAGCCGCTTTTCCAACGGGCTGTTCGAGTCGTTCTGGAACAACCACTACATCGACCATGTACAGATCACCGCAGCCGAGACCGTCGGCGTCGAGGAGCGCGCAGCGTTCTATGACCACACCGGCGCCTTGCGCGACATGGTGCCCAATCGCCTGTTCCAGTTGCTGGCGATGGTGGCGATGGAACCGCCGGCGGCCTTCGGCGCCGATGCGGTGCGCAGTGAAAAGGCCAAGGTGGTGGGGGCGATCCGTCCGTGGTCGAAGGCCATGGCCCTGAAGAACTCGGTGCGCGGCCAGTACACCGAGGGCAAGCAGGGACGCAGGAAGCTCAAGGGTTACCGCCAGGAGCCACGAGTCGAACCGGACAGCCAGACCGAAACCTACGTCGCCCTCAAGGTGATGATCGACAACTGGCGCTGGGTCGGCGTGCCGTTCTACCTGCGCACCGGCAAGCGCATGAGCGTGCGCGACACCGAGATCGCCATCTGCTTCAAGCCCGCGCCGTACTCGCAGTTCCGCGACAGCGACGCCGAGCGGCCCAAGCCCAACTACCTGAAGATTCAGATCCAGCCCAACGAGGGCATGTGGTTCGACCTGCAGGCCAAGCGCCCCGGGCCAGCCCTGGAGATGGAAACCATCGCCCTGGGCTTCGCCTACAAGGACTTCTTCAAGATGCAGCCGGCGACCGGCTACGAAACCCTGATCTACGACTGCCTGACCGGCGACCAGACCCTGTTCCAGCGTGCCGACAACATCGAGAACGGCTGGCGTGCGGTGCAGCCGTTCCTCGATGCCTGGAAGGAGGGCGGCGAAGTGCATGAGTACGCTGCCGGGGAGGACGGTCCGGCAGCGGCGGACGAATTGCTGGGCAAGGACAAGCGCAGTTGGCACAGCCTCGGTTGAGTGATCGCGGGATTTCCGCTCTATCTCCTGAATAGCCCGTCCCAGACGGGCTTTTTGCTGTTTTTTGACGTCATTTATTCGCCGCAATGGCAACTGGCTATATTCGTTCGGATGGGGCAATCTTGGGCAAAACCGGACGCAGTT
Organism: Pseudomonas sp.; assembly: GCA_003523465.1. Lineage (GTDB taxonomy): Bacteria > Pseudomonadota > Gammaproteobacteria > Pseudomonadales > Pseudomonadaceae > Aquipseudomonas. The sequence goes on along the minus strand of DQAA01000111.1, from coordinate 1,193 downwards.
CACATTTCAAGTTATTTCCGACCAATTGCGTCTTTACTTTTTGCACAAACCAAAAAGGCTGCCCATGACAGGCGTCCCTTCACTGGACTCGTTGCGCATTAATCTGGCTTGTGAAGTCACTGACAACAGCCGGTGCTGGCTGCCATTGTCCACGTACCACGGTCTGTATCGGATGCTCATGACCGTGGAGGCCACGGCCACCGTGGTTCTGGCGAGGGCTTCCAGCAAGCCTGCCTCGTCGAAGGACAGCATCGCGCGGCACCCGCTCGATCACCGTGATCGCCTAGGGTCCGGCCGCCGGATATCAAGGAAGAACAGTCTGCTTTCCCACGCTTCAGTCAAAACAACGATCCTGCCCGGCACAGGTAGCGGACGAGTGGATCTCGTTTCGCTGCGGGACCGGGCACGCAACGAGCAAGCCGCGGTGGCTGCATGAGTGCCGCACGAGAGATGCCTATGGAAGAACCAACCCTGAATTTCGACGGAATGCTGTGCTTCACCCTGTATTCCACCGCCAATGCCATGGTCCGCGACTATGGCGAGCCGTTGCGCCGACATGGCGTGACCTACCCGCAACTGCTGGTGCTGATCGGCCTCTGGGGCGAGGACGACATGTCCATCAGCTCCCTCAGCGCGGTCACCCTGTTCGATCTCGGCACCCTCACGCCGATCGTTCGCCGCCTCAGTGAAGCGGGCTTCATCACGGTGTACCTCGACCCGGGCGATCGCCGCCGGCGCAAGGTCCTGCTCACCGACAAGGGCAAGGCGCTCAAGCTCGAAGCGGCGCAACTGCTCGACTGCATGAATGGCAAGCTGGGCCTCGAGCCGCAGAACCGCCAGCAGATGCTCGATACCTGCAAACAGATCCGCTCGAGGCTGCGTTAGACCGAACCGTCGAGGAACTCCGGCGTATTGAAGTTGGCCAGCCGGGGATCGTCTTCGGCGCACTCCAGAGCCTGCAACGGCCCTCCGCGCAACACCCGTGACAGACTGCGTTCGCCATTGTCCCAGGCGGCTGAAAGTGTGGGTGCAAGTGCGCGGGGGAGCAGGCAGAACATGGGTTGCCAATGNNTGGCGGACCATGACCGGGGTGTCCGGCGCCTTGGCGAGGTTCAGCAGGGCGTCGAGCAAGGGCCGGTCGACCAGGGGCGCATCGCAGGCCAGTACCAGCAGCCAGTCATGCCGCGCTGCGG
>DQAA01000310.1 GCA_003523465.1 Pseudomonas sp. | reverse complement strand
CACATCATGGAGCAGATCGCTCCGCTGGGCCCGGTCTACCAGGCGGGCACCCTGTCCGGTAACCCGCTGGCCATGGCCGCCGGCCTGACCACCCTGAAGCTGATCAGCCGCCCGGGCTTCCACGATGAGCTGAGCGCCTACACCAGCCGCCTGCTGGACGGCCTGCAACAGCGCGCCGATGCGGCGGGNNTATTTCACCGGGGCCGACGATATCGTCACCTTCGATGACGTGATGGGCAGCGATGTCGAGCGCTTCAAGCGCTTCTTCCACCTGATGCTGGAAGGCGGCGTATACCTTGCGCCAAGCGCCTTCGAAGCCGGCTTCACCTCGATCGCCCATGGCGACACCGAGCTGAAGATCACCCTGGATGCCGCAGAGCGAGCGTTTGCCGCACTGAAATAAGGCCTTCGGGATAAAAACAGGGGCGTCAGGCTTGTAAGCCTTTCGCCCCTGTTTTGTAAGAAAGCTCCACAGCCTTATGACGGAATTGCGCCTCATTGGCAGAAATTCTGGTAAAGACTTTGTAAGGTGGGCGCTGCTTAACCCATAATGTGCCACCAGACACACTTTGGCCGCAGCTTTGCAGAGGTAAGTCGATCACCATGAACCGCGCCGGCCGCGCCCTCGCCCTGGGCTGCCTGTTGCTACTTCAGCCCCTGCTGGCCATCGCGGCAGGCGGTAACTCGTTGCTGATCCCCACCACGGGCCGCTGCACCCTCAACACGTCCCCCGAAGAACTCGCCGACGCCGTGACCCGCTGCAAGCAGGTCGCCCAGACCGGTGACGCCCAGGCCCAATACGAACTGGGCGAATTCTATTTCGACGGCAAGAACACCACCCGCGACCTGAACCAGGCGCTGAGCTACTTCGAGCAGGCCTCGCTGCAGGGCCACGCCGATGCGCAATACAAGCTGGGGATGATGTTCTCGCGCGGCGAAGGCGTCTCGGCCAACAACGTGCAGGCCTACATCCTGTTGAAGATGGCGGCGGTCAATGGCGCCGAGGATGCGCTGGACGAGGCCGACGAAGTGTCGGCGCGGATGCAGCGCGACGAGCTGGAAAACGCCACCCAGGTGCTGGGCCAGATCTTCCGCAAATACCTGCTTGAGCTGCAGTCCGCCGACGGACGCACGCCCTTCTCGCCGCTTCCCTGAGTCTTATCTTTCCGGCATCGGCATCGGGAACGGCATCACATTGCCCGTGCCCTTTGCTTCGCTGATCTTTGGCGTGCCCAGGCGCTCCACTTCATCGATACGCACGATCGAATGCATCGGCACGAAGCTGCGGGTGACGCCTTCGAACTGCGCCTTCAGCTTTTCTTCGCTCGGATCGACCACCACCTGGGTGCGCTCGCCGAAGACGAACTCCTCGATTTCAAGAAAGCCCCACAGATCGCTCTGGTAGATCTGCTTGGCGTACATCTCGAACACCTGGCCCTGATTGAGGAAGATCACTTTGTAGATGGGGGCTTCGCGCTTGGTCATTTTCGGAGGGGAAATGGCAGTCAAAAAAGGTCGCGAATCATAGCACAGCGGCCTCGGTCTACTGAGTTGCGCGACAGACAGGCACTTGCCTCGGGGCATAACCGAATCGTCAACTTCCACTGCAACAATGCCCAGGCAGATCGACCGTCGGCCTTGCCGTTCACCACCCGGCTCCCCATTGATCGTTTCAGCGCTTTCGCGGCCAGGCTGTCGAGGTTATTCTTGAAACCATATTTCTTGCCCAAGGGCGGCTTAAAACAACCTTGAACGCACCCATCGAACCCCATCGTTTCATTCTCGAGCCTTTCGAAGCTCACCGTTTTGCCAATCTGTGCGGCCAGTTCGACGAGCACCTGCGCCTGATCGAACAACGCCTGGCCATCGAGATCCGCAACCGCGGCAACCAGTTCGAGCTGATTGGCGAGCCCCGCGTCACCTCCACCGCCGAGCAGCTGCTGCGCCGTCTCTATCGCGAGACCAAGGCCACCGAGCTGTCGCCGGAAATGGTCCATCTCTACCTTCAGGAATCTTCCGTCGAAGCGCTGGAAAACCCGGCGGTGAGCGAAGTCAGCGTTTCGCTGCGCACGCGCAAGGGCGCCATTCGCCCCCGCGGCCTCAACCAGCAGCGCTACGTGAAGGAAATCCTCGGCAACGACATCAACTTCGGCGTCGGCCCTGCCGGTACCGGCAAGACCTACCTGGCCGTGGCCTGCGCGGTGGATGCCCTGGAACGCGAGCAAGTACGCCGCATCCTGCTGGTGCGCCCGGCGGTCGAGGCCGGCGAAAAGCTCGGCTTCCTGCCCGGCGACCTCGCCCAGAAGATCGACCCGTACCTGCGCCCGCTCTACGACGCACTGTATGAAATGCTCGGCTTCGAACACGTGGCCAAGCTCATCGAGCGCCAGGTGATCGAGATCGCCCCGCTGGCCTACATGCGCGGCCGCACCCTGAACAACAGCTTCATCATCCTCGACGAAAGCCAGAACACCACCGTCGAACAGATGAAGATGTTCCTCACCCGTATCGGTTTCGGCTCCACTGCCGTGATTACCGGCGACATCACCCAGGTCGACCTGCCACGCGGCACCAAGTCCGGCCTGGCCCATGTCATCCAGGTGCTCCAGGACGTGCCGGGCATCAGCTTCACCCATTTCCAGCCAAAAGACGTGGTGCGCCACCCGCTGGTGCAACGCATCGTCGAGGCCTACGAGCGCTTCGAAGAGCAGCAGGCCAAGACCGAAGGCACTCCACGCAATGCTTGAACTGGACCTGCAGATCGCGACCGAAGCGGCCGCGCCCGATGAAACCCTGTTCCGCCGCTGGTGCGAACTGGCCCTGCGCCAGCGCACGGCGGACTCGGAAATGACCATCCGCCTGGTGGACGAAGCCGAAGGCCGTGAGCTGAATCACACCTACCGGCACAAGGACTACGCCACCAACGTGCTGTCCTTCCCCGCCGACGTCCCCGACGACATGCTGGATATCCCGCTGCTGGGTGACCTGGTGATCTGCGTCGCGGTAGTCGAGCGCGAAGCCGCCGAGCAAGGCAAATCCCTCGAAGCCCACTGGGCGCACCTGGTCATCCACGGTTGCCTGCACCTGTTGGGCTACGACCACATCGACGACGATGAGGCCGAGGAAATGGAAGCACTGGAACGAACGTTGCTTGCCGAACTGGGTCATCCGGACCCGTACGCCGACGACGAAGACGACACCCCACCTACTGAAAACAGCAAGGACCACGAGTAACCGCCATGAGCGAAGATCGATCGAGCAACGGGCAAAAGTCATGGCTTGGCAAGCTGACCCAGGCTTTTGCCCATGAGCCGAAAAACCGCCAGGAGCTCCTTGAGCTGCTGCGTGAAGCCCACCAGAACAAGCTGCTCGACAGCGAAGCCCTGACCATCGTCGAAGGCGCCATCCAGGTCGCCGACCTGCAGGTGCGCGACATCATGGTGCCGCGCTCGCAGATGATCAGCATCAAGGCCTCGCAGACGCCGCGGGAATTCCTCCCGGCGATCATCGAGGCGGCGCACTCGCGCTATCCGGTGGTTGGCGAAAGCCACGACGATGTCCTCGGCGTGCTGCTGGCCAAGGACCTGTTGCCGCTGATCCTCAAGGAGAACGGCGACAGCTTCAACATCAAGGACCTGCTGCGCCCGGCCACCTTCGTGCCCGAGTCCAAGCGCCTGAACGTGCTGCTGCGCGAGTTCCGCGCCAACCATAACCACATGGCCATCGTCATCGACGAATACGGCGGCGTGGCAGGCCTGGTGACCATCGAGGACGTGCTGGAGCAGATCGTCGGCGATATCGAGGACGAACACGACGTCGAGGAAGACAGCTACATCAAACCGCTGCCCAGCGGTGACTTCCTGATCAAGGCGCTGACGCCGATCGAGAACTTCAACGAGTTCTTCGACAGCGAATTCTCCGATGACGAGTTCGACACCGTTGGCGGCCTGGTCATGAGCGCCTTCGGGCACCTGCCCAAGCGCAACGAGACCACCGAAATCGGGCCTTACCGCTTCCGTATCCTCAACGCCGACAGCCGCCGGATACATTTGCTGCGCCTGACTCCCGTCACCCGTTAAGGACAACCATGCGCTGGATCACCCGCCCCGGCTGGCCCGGTAACCTGCTGGCCGTGGCGGCCGGCGCCCTGACTACCCTGACCCTCGCCCCGTTCGACATCTGGCCCCTGGCCCTGGTCGCGCTGGGCCTGTTCTACCTCGGCCTGCGCGAGCTGAGCCCGCGCCAGGCGCTGTGGCGCGGCTGGCACTACGGCT
>DQAA01000121.1 GCA_003523465.1 Pseudomonas sp. | reverse complement strand
GGGTTGGAAGAGGTGTTCATCCATGCCCAGAGGGACCAGAACATCCATGTCAACAACGACGAAACCATCAGCGTCGGCAATGACCAGACAATCGGAATCGTCCGCGACAGGACGACCAGCATTGGCCGGGACGAAGCCCACACCACCGGCCGGGACCGCAAGGAGCAGATTCGCCAGGACCTGTTCTCGACCATCGACAGGAACGAAATCCGCAAGGTCGGCAACACGCTCCAGGAGTCCATCAACGCCAGTCACCTGGTCGACATCGGCGAGAACCAGACGGTCGTCATCGAAGGCGTGCAGTCCATCGAGGCCCGGACTGCGGTGCGCACGCTGACCCGGACCTTCGTTCTGCAAGGCACCGAACGCATTCTTATCAGGGGGCCCAGCGGCAAGATCGTTCTCGATGCGTCGGGCATCACCCTCGATGCACCCGAGATCGTCCTCAGGGGCAAGGTCAGGGTGGTGACACCCTCCGACGCGCAAAGCCAGGCCGTCGAAGCGGCGATCAGGGACGGTTCGCCACTGATCGAAGAATGCCCGCTGGCGAAGGGGGCAACCTCATGAGCCTGCATCGACACCTTCGGGAGCTGGGTGCTGCGCCGCGTTCGATAGCGGTGGAAAGCTACTTCCTGGTCGAAGGCAGCTCGCGGACCGAGTTGCAGGCCCGGCTGGAATTCCATGACGAACCGTACCGCCTGCTGTGGTACCCGGACATCTCGGCGACCCTGGAAAAACATGCGCCGGTGCTCTTCCAGGTGGCGCCGGACGGCAACCTGGACGCCTGGCTGGGGGCGCATCTCGACGAACTCTCGTTCAGCGTCATCCACAGCCCCCTGGACCATGACGGCTTGTGCCGGCAACTGCGCCGGTTCAGCAAGCACCAGGACGAGAGCGGTCGTTACTTCCTCAGGCTGGGTGATCCCGTCTCGCTGCACCTCTATGTGGCCTCGCTTGCCCGTGCACCTGACAAGGTCGCCCGGTTCTTCGCTGATGGCGGGATCGAAAGCCTCTATTTCCATGCTCCGGCGCACGGCTTGTCGCGCCAGGTCCAGCCCCTGTTCGAGCAGGCGCCCGGGCATGCCATGCGGGATGGATGCCTGGCCTGGCTGCCGATTGCACCGAAGGAGAACGCCCCATGCTCCAGTACATAGATTTCCAGGCCATGGAGCGTGTCGCGCGCGGCATGGCCAACCGGCAACTTTCCGACTACCTCTGCACCACCATGGCGGCGCAGCTCCCGAGAATTCCAAGCACCGCTGAGTGGGTGCCTCTGTTGGTCGAAGAAGCCGGCAAGTACGCTTGCGCTGCCGGTCATGACCAGGGCCGGGCCTACACCACCTACATAACCATCTGCTTCCTGCTTGGCCCGGCCTGGGAGTTCGAACCGGGCAACCGGGAGATTGTCCAGGTCATGTCCGATCCGGACATGGACATCGACTCGCGGCTGGACATGGCGCTCAGCCGGTCCATTGCCCTGCGCCGTCACCTCGAATCGGTATTGCCGCAGACACTCGGTTTCGTCGAGGCCGCGCTGGCGCAGGGCGACGGCTTATCGATGGCGTTCTTCTGGGAGACCTTCCAGCACATGGCGGGCCTGCGCGGTGTTCTCTACGAGGAGGAGGTACTGGACTGGCTCGAGGTCTACGAAGGAGATGCCTTCTTGCTCTACCGGCATGCCCCGTTCGAACGGGAGCGGATTACCCGGCAATTGATCGATCTGCACAAGCGAGGCGGTTGGCCCTTGCCCAGGCCCGTCGATCCCTACCTGACGCTGGAGCCGGAGGTTGCCCGAAAGGTCGCGATTCATGCGCTTGTCGCGATGACCTACGGCCGCAGGTTCAACCGCAATCCGTTGTTGCGATCCCTCCCGTTGTCCTCACCCTCCGAGCTGCGGGCGTTCCTGCAGCAACACCGCCAGGCCCTGACGGAGCACGCCCATGACTGATGACATCAATGCCGGCTATGACGCCTTGGCCAGCGACATCCTGCACGACCGCGCCCCACGTCCCGCCGCCATCTGCAAGGCCTGCGCACAGGTCGGCGTGCCGTTTTCCCTCAACCCAGCCGGTGGGCCGCGGGAGGCGGATGCCTTGCTGGGCATTCCCTCCGGCACAGACGCCGCCAATCTCGACTGGCTGATAAACAACCGATGGATCAGGGACCGCAACAGAATACGCAACGTTCGCGATACCTACCTGTTGCGTGTCATCGGCTACCTTGGCGAAGTGTATGGCCCTGCCTGGCTTGCCGAGTTCTACGCCTTCATCGCAGCGACGAATCGCAAGTTCGTCTGCATCGACCTCGAAATGGAGAGCGAGACCTATGTCACCCCAGCTTTCATGGCCGAGGTGGCGCGGGCGCAAATGACACCCACGGGAGCCAACTGCGAAAAAGGGAATTTCGTCTTTCACGGGGGCGCCATCTACTTCTGGTCCTTCACTGCGGCCAGGCACTCCAGGGCGGTCCCGGAGCCGCAGCAGTCGCATCAGGCGCCACTGGGCAATTTCGACTGGAGCATCTCGGGAATCTATCCGATCAAGCAGGCCGTGCACGACCTGGCCACCCACTACCTGCGGGCCAAGGAAATACAGCAGGGCTGGAACCGCTTTTTCGGCGTGCTGGAAATCGTCACGGGCGTGTTGAGCTTCGTTCCCCTCGTGGGCGCGGCGCGAGGCATTTTCGGTGTGTCCAAGGGCATCCGCTACGTCCTTGCCGTGATCGACGGAGCGCTGGCTGCCAATGCGGTGGTCAGTGGCAGCACCAAGCTCATCACCGGCGAAGACATCGATGTGGGAGAAAACCTGTTCGCCGAGCTGGGCCGCCTGGCCGATCCTGTCGACGGTGCCGAACGGGGGCGGCAGGTGTTCACCTTCATCAACCTGGTGATGCTCCTGCCAGACGCATTCGACGGGGCGAGATGGTTGCTGCGGGACTTTCGCCGTGATGCACCTCCCGTTGGCAACATGCAAGTCGAGACCTTGAGCGAAGCCGAGCGCAAGGCCCTGGGCGGAGGTCGTCGAGCACAGGTCAAGGCCATCGAACTGCACGGCGACAAGAAGGACAGCGGTGCGGTCCAGCCTGAAATGGGCAAGACCACCTGGGTGGATCGCCCGTCGCTGGACAGCAACCGCAGCCAGATCAGCCTCACGTCGGCCACGGGCAAGGCTAACTACGCACTGATGGGCAACACGCTTCGCCAACGGCTGACCGCGCTGATCGTGCATCACGCGGGCAGCCTCAAGGTGGTGGGCAGGATGGCCAGGGTGGTGGGGGACGCGGGGGAGGAGGCGCTGGCGATGGTCCTCACGACCACGTACGGAATGGACCCCAGGCGCGTGCTGGGCTACAGCGTCGACCCGCACGTTCCCCATCGCTTCGGCCTCACCAACAAGAGCGGCCACGGCCTGGACATGCTGGTCTGGGTCCCGCCGCCACCGGAACTGACGGTGCGGGTGCCGATTGACCGGTATCGCCACAGCATCGATGGGG
>DQAA01000353.1 GCA_003523465.1 Pseudomonas sp. | reverse complement strand
ACCGGGACGATGACCGAGTTCTTCACCTGCTGGGCTTTTACCAGGCCAAGGACTTCAGTGCGGAAGTCTTCCTCGCGGTCCGACCAGCGCAGGCCACCACGAGCAACGTTGCCGAAGCGCAGGTGCACGCCTTCGACGCGAGGCGAGTAGACAAAGATTTCGAAGCGCGGGACGGGTTTCGGCAGTTCCGGGATCAGCTTGGGATTGAACTTGAAGCTGAAGTAGGACTTGTTCTGGCCGTTGGCGTCCGGCTGGTAGAAGTTGGTGCGCAGGGTGGCCTTGATCAGGTCCAGGTAGCGCCGCAGGATGCGGTCTTCGTTGAGCACCTGGACGTCGTCGAGGGCACTGAGGATGGCCTGTTCGAGACGCTGCTGCTTGTCTTCGAGGTCTTCGCTGGTGAGCTTGCGCGCCAGGTAGAAGCGGGTCTTGAACAGCCGGGTCAGCTCGCGGGCGATGTCGGTGTGGTTGTTCAGGGTGCTGGCGATGTAGCCGAGGTCGAAGCCCAGGCGGATCTGCTTGAGGTAGCGGGCGTAGGCACGCAGCAGGGCGACGTCGCGCCATGGCAGGCCGGCGGTCAGCACCAGGCGGTTGAAGGCGTCGTTTTCCGCATCGCCGTTGACGATGTGGACGAAGGCGTCCTGCAGGGTGTCGTTGAGCTGCTGGATGTCGAGGTTGAGGCCTTCGCTGTAGGTGAAGGCGAAGTCATGAATCCAGAACTCGCGGCCATTGGTGTGGCGCAGGCGGTACGGGAACTCGCCAAGCACGCGCAGGCCGAGGTTTTCCAGGATCGGCAAGACGTCGGACAGGGCCAGCGGGGTGTCCGCATGGTACAGCTTGCAGTGCAGGATCTGCTTACCGGACTGGGTCAGCGGCTGGTAGAAGCTCATCACCAGCGGCTTTTTCTCCGACAGGTTGAGCAGGTGCTGCATGTCGACCACCGCCGAGTGCGCGGCGAAACGCTCGCGGTAACCGGCCGGGAAGCCTTTCGGGAAGTCGGCGAGGACGTTGGTGCCCTGGGCTTCGCCGAAGGCTTCGACGGTCAGCGCGGCGAAGTCGTCCTGCCACGAGCGGCAGGCCTGGATCACTTCGTTTTCCAGCTGCTTGGCGTCGATATCGATGCGGTTCTTCGGATCCACACGCAGGATCAGCTGCACGCGGGCCAGGACCGATTCGGAGAAGAAGGTCCAGAACTCGCAGTCGCTGGCCTTGAGGCGCTCCATCAGCACCTGCTGGATCTTCTGGCGGACTTCGGTGGAATAGATGTCACGCGGGACATAGGCCAGGCAGTAGCAGAAGCGGCCGTACGGGTCCTTGCGCAGGAATACGCGGATCTTGTTGCGTTCCTGGATCTGCACGATGGACATGACGGTGTTGAACAGCTCGTCCACCGGGGTCTGGAATAGATCGTCACGAGGCAGCACTTCGAGGACCTGGGCCAGTTCCTTGCCCAGGTGAGCCTTGGCGTCAAAGCCGGAACGGCGCTCGACTTCGGCGACCTTGTCGCGAATGTACGGGATCTGGTGGACACTTTCGCCATACACCGAGGAGGTGTAGAGGCCCATGAAGCGGCATTCCTTGATCACCTTGCCGTCGGCGTCCAGCTGGCGGATCGACACGTAGTCCGGGTAGGCCGGACGGTGCACGCGGCTCGGGTGGGCGGCCTTGGCGAAGGACAGCAGCAGCGGCTCGTGCAGGTAGGTGACGGCATAGTCTTCGATGCGCAGGTCTTCGGCGGTGAGGCCGGCCCGCAGCAGGCGGGTCAGGCCGAGGAAGGACTGCTCGTCATACACCAGCTGGCCGCCCTGGGCATCGGCCTTGACCACGAACTCCTCGTAGCCGAGGAAGGTGAAGTGGTTACCCACCAGCCATTCGAGGAAGCTCTTGACCTCGGCCTTCTCGCCAGCGACCGCCGCGTACGGGGTCTGCTCGACGAGATCCAGCAACTGTTGAACCTTGGCCTTCATCGGCTCGAAGTCGGCCACGGCCACGCGCACTTCGGCCAGCACCTGGGTCAGCTCGTGGGTCAGCACGGCGAGTTCGGCGTTGTTGGCGCAACGGTCGATTTCCAGGTACATCAGCGATTCTTGCAGCACGTCCTCGCCCTGGGTGCCCTTGGCGAGGATTTCCAGCAGCTCGCCGTCCTTGCCGCGGCGGGTGCTGAGCACGGTGGTCTGCAGGGTGTGGATGCTGTAGCCGCGGCGGTTCAGTTCGGTGCGGACGGAGTCGACGAGGAACGGCAGGTCATGGTGCAGGACTTCCACGGCGGTGTGGGTCGACTGCCAGCCATGACGCTCGTAATCGGGGTTGTAGACGTTGACCTTGGGCTGGGCATGGTCGAAGCGCTCGATGATGCGCCAGGCAGAGAGGGTGCAGCCGACCAGGTCGGAGAGACGACGCTGGGTCAGCTCGTCCAGAGAGATGATGCCGAAGAATTGCTCGGCGAACAGCGCCACTTGTGGCAGTGCCTGCTCGCTGATGTGCTGCGCCAGGGCGGCTTTCAGTTGATGCTGGAAGTCGGCTTTGCTGGCTGCGATGAAAAACGCCATCTGTGGTACTCCGCTTGGGCTTTGTTTTTGAATGAAGCGTCGCGCGTGTCCGCTTTATCCCGCATCAACCATAGTCAATGTCGGGCGCAGCGGCGGGGAATATGCGAAAGAGCGAGTGCCTGGCTGACCGATCGGTCACACCGGGATGGACATCTGCAAAAACCACTGTCGTCCGGAGCCGACTGCGTCTTTACGGGTGTCCATCGACTACGCAGCTTAACGACAGCCCACCCGCCCCTGCTTGCGACGCTGCGACATATTCGGACAGGGAGGTGCAGGCGGAGATTCATCCCGTGGGCAAACACTGGCACACTCGCGTTTCATTTCCTTGATCGAGCTTCACCATGCAACTGACCTCCGCGCTGATCTTCGGCAACGCCTGCGATGAAGAAGAAGACAACCTCGCCACCCTGGGCAGCAACAACACCGACGGCCGCCTGTTCATCCTCTGCCGCTACCCGGAAGACGATGAGGTCGACCTGATGATCGAGGAAGAAGGCGACACCCTGCGCGATATCAAGGTGACCCTGAGCGCCACCCGCCTGTTGATCGAGACTGCGCCGGGTGCGACCGACCTGTTTGGCGGGGATGATGTGCTGGAGATCGACCTGACCCAGGCCGTGGGTGACCTGGATGAGATCGAGGATGTGCTGAAGGTGATCCTCGACGGGGTCGGCACCCTGGTCTGCGAACGCTGAAGTCATGACGCCGCGGCCCTTGCGAAAGCGGGGCCATCAGCGCATACGACGAATCACCGGCAGCTCCGGCATGATCCGCGCGGGCAACGTCTCCATCCGGGCCCCGTGCATCATTTCCTCCGGTATATAAAGCGCCTGCACCCGTACACCCTCGCCCTCGTCAGTCTCGACGTGCTGACTCGCGGCGACCTCCGGATGTTCCACCCCGACGACAATATTCGCCGCCACCACCATTCCCTGCCTGTTGGTGATCGGCCGAACGGTGATCTCTCCTGGTTGCAGGCCGATGTCCTTCAACAACCTCCCGGCCAGCCTGCCCAGGGGCGTCTCCTGCAAAAACGCCTTCTGCATTGCCTCAGGCTGCTCCAGCAAGCTGACAACCGTCGATAGCGTGGACGTATTCACCACATTCTCGAATTCCACGGTTTCGAGGTTTTCATGGCTGATGCCGTATCGCTCCGTCGCCAGTCGGGACTGCATGTACAACACATCGCTGGCGTAAAAACGCTTGTCGTCGGACGAGCGCTTGTACAGCAAGTCGAAAGACCAGTGGGTCTCCCCATACACCCCCACGAACTCGTTCACCCGCCCATCCGCCCCGGTGAAGCTGGAGCCGACCATGTACTCATCCGGGAATTTGTGCCTGAAGTGACTGGCGACGAACTGCCGACGCTCCTCGCGGGCAGGATCATTGTCACTGGCGCCTGCCCCCTGCTTGTCGACCGGCATCAATCCCTGCTCGTCCTTGAAGCGCAACGGGTTGTTGCGCGCCATCCGATAGCGGTTCAACCCGTCCGCATCCCCCGCCGGATCAGGATTGATCCACCGCGCCAGCCACGGTGCGTAATACCGCAACCCATAGTCGTAGAGACCGGTGCCGTCCCGCTCCCGCCCCGAATAGCGCCTCGCCTTGTAGCCCGCCTCCAGCGCCGAGCGCCCCGCCCACCAGGCCGTGCCGCCGAAGGGGTAATAGCCTTCGTGCGTGATGATCNNTGATCCGTGCCTCGCCGTCCAGCTCCAGTGCGCTGCTGTCGTACACATCGCCGACGCTGTAGCGCCATTGCGGACCAGCGATGCCATCGGGCTGACCTTCGCTCCACAGCAGGCAGCGACAGGATTCGACCTGAACCACGGCGAAAACCTCCCCCTCCCGGGTGTGCAACTCGAGGCCGGGGAGATAGCGGGTTTCACCGCGCTGCATGCGCCCGGCCAC
>DQAA01000105.1 GCA_003523465.1 Pseudomonas sp. | reverse complement strand
CGAGCGCTGTCCGAGACTCCACTGGCGCCATTGCGCAGCCGTCTGGAGGCCCGGCGCCCAAGCGCGCCACTGGCTGATATTGAATGTGATCAAGATGTGTACTCGCCCTGAGGTACTTCCATGCCGAGGGGGACTCGGAGCAACGGCCTGCGGGCGAAATCGCCGAGTGCCGGCATTATCCCGGTGCAGGGGGGCCGTCGTAAACAAAGTATTGCCATTGATTACGGAACCGAGCGCCTGAAACAGACCTCGAATGGCCCCGCGCATTTCGCCTGGGCCTTTTTTCCCGACAAACGGCCCGCACCTGTTGTCGGTCGGCTTCGCTGAATCTTGAGCCTTTCAGTGCTGGTCAATCCTGCGGGCTGAACACATACTCGGTCATTCTTTGAAACACGGAGGTCTTTCCATGCGGCGCGTGGTGTTCAATCAGAAAGGTGGCGTCGGCAAGTCCAGCATCGCCTGCAATCTCGCGGCGGTAAGTGCCAGTGAAGGCTATCGGACCCTGTTGATCGACCTGGATGCCCAGGCCAACTCCACCCACTACCTCACCGGCCTGACCGGCGAGGAAATCCCCATGGGGATTGCCGATTTCTTCAAGCAGAGCCTGTCGTCGGGCCCGTTCGCCAAGAAGAACAAGGTGGATATCTACGAGACCCCGTTCGACAACCTGCATGTGGTCACCGCCACGGCGGAGCTGGCCGACCTGCAGCCGAAGCTTGAGGCCAAGCACAAGATCAACAAGCTGCGCAAATTGCTCGACGAGTTGAGCGAGGATTACGAGCGGATCTACCTGGATACGCCGCCGGCGCTGAACTTCTACGCCGTATCGGCGTTGATCGCGGCGGATCGGGTGCTGATTCCCTTCGACTGCGACAGCTTCTCGCGCCAGGCGCTGTATGGCCTGTTGTCGGAAATCGAAGACCTCAAGGAAGACCACAACGAAGACCTGCAGGTCGAGGGCATCGTGGTCAACCAGTTCCAGCCCCGGGCCAGCCTGCCGCAGCAGATGCTCGACGAGCTGGTGGCCGAGGGCCTGCCGGTGTTGCCGGTGTACCTCAACAGCTCGGTGAAGATGCGTGAGTCACACCAGGCCTGCTTGCCGCTGATTCACCTGGAACCGCGGCACAAGCTGACCCAGCAATTCGTCGAGCTGCACTCGCTACTCGAAGAGAACGCTTAAATCCCCTGAGTCCGCAGCCACTCCAGCAACTGCTGGAGTGGGAATGCGCCGCTCTGGCGCGCGACTTCCCGGCCGTTCTTGAACAGGATCAGGCTGGGGATAGAGCGGATATTCAATTGGCCAGCCAGTTCGCGGTTGGCTTCACTGTCCAGTTTCGCCAGCCGGCAGCGCCCGGCCAGTTGCCGTGCCGCTTGCTCGAAGACCGGCGCGAAGGACTTGCACGGCCCGCACCAGTCGGCCCACACGTCGATCAGCAGGGGCAGATCGCCCTTGATCTGGCTGGCGTAGTCGGCCTGCTTCAGCTCGAAGGGTTTGTCCAGCAGGACAGGCTGCTTGCAGCGGCCGCATTTCGGCGTGTCGCCGAGGCGGCCGGCGGGGATGCGGTTGAGGCCGTTGCAGTGGGGGCAGGGGATCAGGAGGGGGTCGGTCATGGGGATTGGGTCCGGGGGCGGGTGTTGCAGGGTATGTGGCGGTGGGACCCGGCGTTTTCAATGGTCTTGCGGGCCTCATCGCTGGCAAGTCGGGGCGCCGAACCGCAGCTCCCACAGGTACTGCGCAGCCCTTGAAGATTGTGCTGACCCTGTGGGAGCTGGCTTGCCAGCGATGAGGCCAGAAAGAGCACCGACTGACCCAAAGTCCTGCACAAGAATGTCAAATAAAGCCAGCTAACTTCCTCGATTTCTGACTTTTTTGTAGGCAATTTCCCAAGCATACTTCTTCGCCTTGCCAGCCTGTTGCGCCCTCTGGAATCGCTGCCTAGTCTTCGGCGGTCGTTGTATCGACGACCGGCTTTGACAGGCCGCAGATGAAGTTGGAGCGCTTGGCTGCTGCTATGGCGGGTGTGCGTGTGGGCACCTTCGGGTGCGCCGAGTTCTCTCTTACTTCCTCGGTCTGTCAACCCGCGCACAGTTGCCACCCACCTGTTTGACAGCAGGTTCGTTGGCTTTTTTTGGACAGAAAAGTAAGAGAAGACATCTATGAAAAAGCTTGTCCCCGATCCACCGCCAGTCCTCTGCGTTGGCCCCGGCCTTTCTCATGAAGAATCCATTCGCAGGGCCGCTGAGCATCTGAACAAGGCGATCACCGCCGCTTCGTTGATACCTGAAATCGAGGAAACCCGGCATCAGGCACTGATGATCAATGCCCTCCTGGATATGAAAATCTCCAAGGCATTGCTGACGGTTGCCATGTCGGAGTCACCGGTGACTGTGCCGGTCTAGTGGAAAGCCGCAGGACCCAAGGCTGACTTGATACCCTGTGGGAGCGGGTTCATCGGGCCGCCGAACCGCCGCGATTGCGATGGTGGACTCACTACCGCAATCGCGGGTGAACCCGCTCCCACAGGGTCCGCGTGCTCAGGAAGAACAACTGATCTCCAGATGCTTCCCCCACTCCGGCGGCCGCTCGGCATAGGCTTCCATCCCGGTCTGTTCCTCGAACGGCCGGGTCAGCACTTCATGCAGGCGCCGTACCTCGGAGAAGTCCCCGCCCTGCGCCGCTTCGATCGCCCGCTGCGCCAGGTAGTTGCGCAATACATAGAGCGGGTTCACCCCGTGCATCCGCTCCCGTCGCCCGTCGGCATTGCCCGGTTCGCGCTGCACCCGCGCCAGGTAATCCTCCGACCAACGGTCAAATCCGGCCAGATCGACAAAATCATCCCGCACGACGCGCAATGCCTGCTCCACCGCCTGGTCCCCGAGCTTGCGGAAGAACAGGCTGTAATCCACCGCCCCCGGCTGCATCAGGCTGAGCAGGCGCTGGATCAGTTCCTTGTCGCCATCTTCCGCCGTGGTCAGGCCAAGGCGGCGGCGCATGAGGTCGAGGTAGTGGGCTTCATACAACGGCAGGAAGAGGTTGAGGGTTTCCTGCAACGCCTCGACGCTGATGAACGGCGTGAGCGCCTGGGCCAGGGCGCTGAGGTTCCAGTGCGCGATCGGCACCTGGTTGCTGTAGCTGTAGCGCCCCTGGTCATCGGAGTGGTTGCAGATGAACCCGGCATCGAAGTCATCGAGGAAGGCATAAGGCCCGAAGTCGAAGGTGATGCCGAGGATCGACATGTTGTCGGTGTTCATCACCCCGTGGCAGAAGCCGTAGGCCTGCCATTTGGCAATCAGCTCGGCATTGCGCTCGACGATGGTGCGGTACATCGCCAGGTACGGTTCGTCGGCGTCCTTGCACTCGGGGTAGTGCAAATCCAGCACATGCTCGGCCAGCGCGCGCTGCTGCTCGGGCTGGCGGGTGTAATAGAAGTATTCGAAGTGACCGAAACGGATATGGCTCGGCGCCATGCGCAGCAGCATGGCCGCGCTTTCCTTGGTTTCGCGCCACACCGGCGTGCTCGAACCGATCACGCACAGCGCCCGGCTGCTGGGAATGCCCAGGGCGTGCAGGGCTTCGGAGGCGAGGAATTCGCGGATCGATGAACGCAGCACCGCCCGGCCATCACCCATGCGCGAGTAAGGCGTCTGCCCGGCGCCCTTGAGGTGCAGGTCCCAGTAGTCGCCGGCGTCATTGCGTATTTCGCCCAGCAGCAAGCCGCGGCCATCCCCAAGACGCGGGTTGTACGAGCCGAACTGATGCCCGGAATAGACCATCGCCCGAGGATCGGCCTCGGACCACAGCTTGTGCCCGCCAAACAGCTCGGCGAACACCGGCGAGTGGGCCTCGGTGGGCTCCAGGTCGAGCAGGGCCATGGCCGATTCGCTGACGACCACCAGTTGCGGATCGTCGATCGGCTCCGGCAGCACCTGGGTGGAAAACGCGTCGCCCAGGCGGGCGAAGCGGTTGTCGAAGGTCAGTTCGTCGAGGCCTTTCACGGGCAACTCCTGCAATTCATGCCTTGGGCGCGGCGTCAGGCTTGGGCTGGTCGGTGGATTCCATCGGGATCAGCTGCTTCTTGTTGCCCGAGGTATCCATCAGGAACACCTCGACCTGGCGTACCGAAATCTTGATGTTGTGCTTCTTGAACTCGCGGTTGATGAAGCGGTTCAACTCGTCGAGGGTCGGGTTGCGGTCGCCGAGGTCACGCACGTGCATGCGCAGTTCGTGATCCAGCGAGCTTTCGCCGAAGTTGAGGAAGTACACGATCGGCTCCGGGTCCTTGAGCACCCGCGGGTTTTCCCGGGCGCCCTGGAGCAGCAGGTCGCGCACCAGGTCCAGGTCCGAACCGTAGTCGATGCCGAGCTTGAGGGTGACCCGGGTGACCGTGTCGGTCAGCGACCAGTTGATCAGCTGGCCGGTGATGAAGGTCTTGTTCGGGACGATGATGTCCTTGCGGTCGAAGTCGGTGATGGTGGTGGCGCGGATGCGGATCTTGCTCACCGTGCCCGACAGGTTGCCGATGGTGATGGTGTCGCCGATCCGTACCGGGCGCTCGAACAGGATCATGATCCCGGAGATGAAGTTGGCGAAGATCTCCTGCATGCCGAAGCCCAGGCCCACCGACAGCGCCGCCACCAGCCATTGCAACTTGTCCCAGCTGACGCCGAGGGTCGACAGGGTGGAGACGAAACCGACCCCGACGATGATGTAGGAGAGCAGGGTGGTGGTGGCGTAGGCGCTGCCCTGGGCGAGGTCGAGTTTCGACAGCACCAGCACTTCCAGCAGACCGGGCAGGTTGCGCGCCAGGGCCAGGGTGATGCCGACGATGACCAGGGCGCCGAGCAGGTCGCCGAGGCTGATTGGCACCATGCTCGCGGTGGCGCCGGTGCCGCTGGTGTACTCGTACAGGGTGAAGTTGTTCAGGTAGGAGAACACACTGATCAGGTCGGACCAGACCCAGTACAGGGCGACCAGGAAACCGCCGAGCAGGGCCAGGCGGATCAGGCGCAGGGACTGCTGGTTGACCTGTTCGATGTCCAGGGTCGGCTCTTCCACCGGCACTTCGCCGTCGAGGCCTTCCTTGGTCGCCTGGCGCTTGGCCAGGGCGCGCTGGTAGGCCAGGCGCCGCGCCGCCACGGCCAGGCCGCGAACGAAGGTGGCCTCGATCACCAGCCAGAACATCAGCAGGTACAGGGTGTCGATCAGTCGGTCGGTGAGCTTCAGGGCG
>DQAA01000107.1 GCA_003523465.1 Pseudomonas sp. | reverse complement strand
GAGGTGTTGCGAGCGCGGCTGCGGGGGCGGCGGCGCTGGTCTGGGTAGTCATGAACGGGTCCGGGGGTGACATTTTCAGGCTCCTGCCTGTACCAGGGCAGCGTACTAGCATAGGCAGTGACCAGGCTGACGCCAGTCAATGAAACCGGGTGTAAGCTCCATTGATTTCAGTGANNATGATTCGCTGCAAACGGGCCTATGAAACGCCGTCCGCAGAGGACGGCCAGCGCGTGCTGGTGGACCGGCTTTGGCCGCGCAACAGACGCAAGGACCAGCTCGAGGTCATGCAGTGGCTGCCGGAACTGGCACCGTCCAACGCCCTGCGCAAGGCCTTCCATGCAGGCGAAGTGGACTTCGCCGCTTTCGCCGAACGCTATCGCCAGGAATTGACCGCCCGTCCGGAACATTGGTGGCCGCTGCTCGACCTGGCGCGCCACGGCGACCTGACCCTGGTCTATGCCTCCCGGGAAACCGGGCAGAACAACGCCACCGTCCTTGCCCACTGGCTGGAAGACGAACTGGAGCGCCAGGGCCCAGGCAGTTCGCCGGTGTGCTACGCCGATCAGATCAAGGATGTGCCGTGAACCTGCAATTGCTTCCGGCCAGCGACGCCGACCTGCCTTTCGCCCGCGAGCTGACCCGTAGCGGCATGCTCCGCTACTACGTGCAGTTCGACCTGCGCTGGCAGGACGAAGCCTTCGACGAGGCCTGGGGCTGGCGCGAGCAGTGGCGGGTGATGGACGGCGATCGCCTCCTGGGGTTCTGCAGCCTGAGCCAGGACAGCCGCGCGTTGTATATCCGCGAATTGCATATATCCGAGGCAGGGCGTGGAGAGGGCGTCGGCACCTGGGTGTTGCGCGAATTGAACACCTGGGCGAGGCAAAGACGCCTTTCGTGGTTGCGCCTGACCGTATTCGAAACCAATCCGGCCCGTCAGCTTTATCTGCGCGAAGGATTCCGCGAGGAGGGTGTCGACGAGTGCTTTATCCGCATGCAGCGAAGCGTGCGCGACCCCCTTCGAAAGGCGTAGGACGGCTTGTGCTGCAATTCTGATCGCAGGCATAGTTCAAGATTGTTGACGGTGCAGTGGATGTACCGGGTTTCCTACCCTTGGTTGGGTGTTTTGCAAAGGATTATGTATTCGTATGAAGGGTATTGGACAACGTCTCAGGGAAGAACGGGAACGTCTCGGGTTGACCCAGCGGGTCTTTGGCGACATCGGCGGGGTTGAGCCCAACGCCCAGGGCAAATACGAAAGTGGTGAGCGAACCCCCCGTGCCGACTACCTTGCGGCGGTGGCGGCCAGTGGCGTCGATGCACTGTATGTACTGAGCGGGGTGCCGACCCCGGCGATGCTGGACGATCTGCGTCCCGGCGAGAACCATCTGCTCGACTGCTACCGGCGCCTGCAACCGGCCGATCAGCAGGCTGTAAGACATCTTCTGGAGAGCCTGGCAGGAAATGCCATGTCGCTTGTAGGCAAAGTGGCGTCAGCCTGACCGACAAAGTGCAATCGGAGTGTCGAAAAAATGAAATTTGACGTCATCTTTGTGACGCATTCTGTTAGGTCCACCCTGCAATTTTTTGATAAGGTGGCCGGATCCAATTCAGACCGTAGGGCGAGGTGTCTGCTTGATTAGGGTTCTGGTGGTCGACGATCACGATCTGGTGCGTACCGGTATAACCCGCATGCTGGCCGACATCGACGGTCTGCAGGTGGTGGGCGAGGCCGACTCCGGCGAAGAAGCGCTGAAGAAGACCCGCGAGCTCAAGCCGGACGTGGTCCTGATGGACGTGAAGATGCCCGGTATCGGCGGCCTGGAAGCCACCCGCAAGTTGCTGCGCAGCCACCCCGACATCAAGGTGGTCGCGGTCACCGTCTGCGAGGACGATCCTTTCCCCACTCGTCTGCTCCAGGCCGGCGCCGCCGGTTACCTGACCAAGGGCGCCGGGCTCGAGGAAATGGTCCAGGCCATCCGCCTGGTATTCGCCGGGCAGCGCTACATCAGCCCGCAGATCGCCCAGCAACTGGCCTTGAAATCCTTCGAACCGAAGAACGCCTCACCATTCGACAGCCTGTCGGAACGTGAAATCCAGATCGCCCTGATGATCGTCGGCTGCCAGAAGGTGCAGATCATTTCCGACAAGCTGTGCTTGTCGCCGAAAACCGTGAACACGTACCGTTACCGCATCTTCGAAAAACTCTCGGTCACCAGCGATGTGGAACTCACCTTGCTGGCAGTCCGTCACGGTATGGTTGACGCCAACCTCTGAACATGACCCCCGCTTTTGACCCAAGTGCTTTTCTGGCGACCTGCAGCGGCCGTCCGGGTGTCTACCGGATGTTCGACGCTGCCGGTCGCCTGCTTTATGTAGGCAAGGCCAAGAACCTCAAGAAGCGCCTGGCCAGCTACTTCCGCAAGACCGGCCTGGCGCCCAAGACCGCTGCGCTGGTCGGGCATATCGCCCAGGTCGAGACCACCATCGTCTCCAGCGAGACCGAAGCGCTGCTGCTCGAACAGACGCTGATCAAGGAATGGCGGCCGCCCTACAACATCCTGCTGCGCGACGATAAATCCTACCCCTACGTCTTTCTGTCTGACGGCGAATTCCCACGGCTGGGTATCCACCGTGGTGCCAAGAAGCAGAAGGGCAAGTATTTCGGCCCGTACCCCAGCGCCGGAGCGATCCGCGAAAGCCTGAGCCTGCTGCAGAAGACCTTCCATGTGCGCCAGTGCGAGGACAGCTACTACGCCAACCGCACCCGGCCGTGCCTGCAATACCAGATCAAGCGCTGCAAGGGGCCTTGCGTGGGCCTGGTGGCAGCGGAGGAGTACGCGCTGGATGTACGACATTCGGTGATGTTCCTCGAAGGTCGCAGCCATCAGCTGACCAATGAACTCAATGCCGACATGGAAAAGGCCGCCATGTCCCTGGAGTTCGAGAAAGCCGCCGAACTGCGCGACCAGATCGCCCTGCTGCGGCGGGTCCAGGACCAGCAGAGCATGGAAGGCGGCAGCGGCGACGTCGATGTGGTGGCGGCCTTCGTCAACCCGGGCGGTGCCTGCGTGCACCTGATCAGCGTGCGTGGCGGGCGGGTGCTGGGCAGCAAGAACTTCTTTCCCCAGGTGGGCATCGAGGAGGAGGTGGCGGAAGTCATGTCGGCCTTCCTGTCCCAGTTNNCGTCAACGTCGTGCATGAAGATTTCGACGCCCTGCGCGACGCCGTGGAAACCCTGCGTGGTCGCGAGCTGAGCATCAGTCACCGGGTTCGCGGCACCCGTGCCCGCTGGCAGCAACTGGCGGTGACCAATGCCGAGCAGGCGCTGATGGCCCGTCTCGCCAACCGCCAGCACATGGCGGCGCGGTTCGAGGCCCTGGCCGAAGTGCTCGGCCTGCCGGAAGTGCCGCAGCGCCTGGAGTGCTACGA
>DQAA01000108.1 GCA_003523465.1 Pseudomonas sp. | reverse complement strand
TTCAACGTCGGGCCGGCGACCATCGTCCTGCTGTCCGACGTCCTTGATCTGCTGGAGTTCCGCCTGAGCCTGGAAGTGCAGGCTGCCGGCATGGCTGCCGAACGCGCCACGCCCCAGGCCATGGAAGAACTCGCACAGGCCCTGGAGGCGCTGATGCAGGGCCCGGAAAAATCCGGCAGCACCACCAATGCCGACTTCCAGTTCCACCTGAAGATCGCCAAGGCCTCGGGCAACCGCTACCTGATCGACATCATGAAGAACCTGGGGACCAAGATGATCCCCCGGACCCGGATGAACTCCGCCTATACCGGGCAGAGCAACCGCAGCACCTACCTGGCCGGGATCAACGTCGAGCACCAGCAGATCTTCGACGCCATCGCCAGCCGCCAGGTGGATGCGGCGCGGGCGGCGATGTTCATGCATTTGAACAACAGCCGCATGCGCCTGCGCGAGGCGCAGAAGCTGCAGGCGTTCTACAGCGAATAACGCCGCAACACATAACCTGTGGGAGCTGGCTTGCCAGCTCCCACAGGGTCATCTGAGGTCAGTCGTTATGGGGTTGGCTCGACGTCCTTGAAAGCCAGGTCCTGGCTGGTTTCGATCTTCCAGGGGTTGGCCCCGGCCGTCTCGCTGAATCTCACCCCCTCGAACCGCGAATCCCGCAGCCCGTCAATCTTCACCTGCGCCCCGCCACTGAAGCGCACCCGCTCGAACAGCAGCCCCTGGTGCCAGGCATCGTGCGCGCTGTCGCCCTTGACCTCGATCGCCGCCATCCCGGCATTCTCCACGCTGACATCACTGACCCGAACATCGCGGAACTGCCCGGCGATGGTCGAGCGCCGGTAGTCGAGCTTGGCGTTGGGGTCGTTGTAGTCGAGGGTGAAGATGAACGCCNNTTGACCGTGTTGCGCAGCGCCGAATCACGGAACACCACGTTGCGCGCACCACCGCCCATGAAGTTGGTGCTCTTCATGCGCAGGCCGGCATCGGTGCCGTCGGAGACGTTATCCTCGGCGAGGATGTTCTCGATCCAGGCGCCGGTGTGACTGCCGGCGACCACCATGCCGTGGCCCTTGCGGAAGTAGTTGTTGAAGATCCACGCGCCATCCTGCGGTTTCTGCTTCACCGCATCGGCGCCGGTGCCTGCGGCGAAGTTGACGCAGTCGTCGCCGGTGTCGAAGAAGTTGTTGAAGACCATGGCGTTGCGGCTGTTGGCGAATTCGATGCCATCGCCGTTGTTGGCGTCCCAGGTCTTGTGGGTGGTGTTGGCCAGCACCACGTTCTCGGTCTCCAGGTTCATGATCCCGTGGTACGCCGGGTTGACCACGGTGAAGCCGCCGTAGAAGACGTTCTTCACATCGCGCAGGGTGATCAGCGACGAGCGCATCTGGCCGTAGGCGTCCTTGACGTTCATGCCCTCGGCCACCGCCCGCTCCACCTGGGCCTTGGCCAGGATGCCGTCGTGCATGTAGCGGGTGTTGTCGCTGGCCAGGTAGGACGGCAGCGCCTGGCCGCGCTCGT
Organism: Pseudomonas sp.; assembly: GCA_003523465.1. GTDB lineage: Bacteria > Pseudomonadota > Gammaproteobacteria > Pseudomonadales > Pseudomonadaceae > Aquipseudomonas. Next base: position 2,720 of record DQAA01000108.1, on the reverse strand, counting down.
CGCGTACGTCTGCGTTGCGCTTCCAGCCGTTGCCATCGATGGTGCCCTTGCCGACGATGCGGATGTTCTCGAAGGCCTGGTGCGCACGGGGGTCGCGGGGCAAGGCGTTGATCAGCGAGGCCGGGCGCACGGTGGTCGAGTACGGGTACTGGATATAGCCGTTGCGCGGATAGTCCTCGGCGCGTTCGGAGCCGAGCAGGGTCGCGCCTTCGGCAATTTCCAGGGTCATGTTGCTTTTCAGGTAGAGGGCGCCGCTCTTGTACGTGCCGGCGGGCAGCAGGACCTTGCAGCCGGTGGTGCAGGCGTCGATGGCGCGCTGCAGGGCGGCGGTGTCGAGGGTGGTGCCATCACCCTTGGCGCCGTACTGGCGGACGTCGAACAGCGCCGGGACCTTGCTGGTGCGCTGGACCACCGGGACGCTGTCGGGCGACTCCTTGCCATCGGTGCCGACCGAACGCACGGTGAAGCGGTATTCGGTGTCGGGCTTCAGGCCCTGGGCGGTGAAGCTGTGCAGGGCGATGCGGTGGTGGAAGTTGCGCGTGTCCTGCTCGTAGAAGCGGTCGATGTACGGCTTGGCTGGCGAGACCTGGTCGGCGTTGGCATTGGCGCCGCCGAGCAGCTTGCCGTTGGCGTAGATGTTGTAGTCGACGATATCGGCGTGACCGGCGGGCTTTTCCCAGACCAGGATGATCTGCTGGTCGTCGTAGGCCAGGGTCGGGACCTGGGGCTTGGACGGGGCTTCGAGGGCCCAGAGCGGGAGGCTGCTGGTCAGTGCCAGCGTGGCGATAAGGGGGCGCATCATTGTTATCTTCCTTGTTTGATAGGCACGTGGACCCTGTGGGAGCTGGCTTGCCAGCTCCCACAGGGTTTGTGGTCAGCCTGCGATTTCGGCGCTCATACGATTGACGAACACCGCCCGCTCCATTTCCCGGACATCCATGGACAGCGCCTTCACCTCCGGCAGCAGGGCAACCAGCGCCGCGATGGTCGCAGTCGCCAGGCTGCGCCGTTGCTCGACACTGCGCCCATCCAGCACCGACAGGCTCACATGCACGAAGTCATCCTCCCCCGCTCCGCAGCGGTAGTGCTCGTAGCCCGCGATGCGCACCTTGACATCCCCCGGTTTGAAGAAACCACTGGCGTCGATGGCGTCATGTACCCTGTCCAGCAGCAGCCGCTCCCCTACCCGCGCGGCCAGCGCCGCCGGGCATTCGATCAGACAGTGAGGCATGGACGACTCCCTTCGGCACTGAAATCACGGCTGGCCTGGACCAACATCCGCGTGTAGTCATGGGTCGCCAGGTCCTGGCTGAGGCCCTGGCAATCCAGGCGTTCGACAATCCGCCCGTGCTGCATCACCGCGACCTTGTCGCAGAGGTGGCTGACCACGCCCAGGTCGTGGGTGACCATCAGGTAGGTGAGCTTCTCGCGCTGGCGCAGGTCCGAGAGCAAATTGAGGATCTCGGCCTGCACCGAAACGTCGAGGGCCGAGGTGGGTTCGTCGAGCAACAGGACACGGGGCTGCAGGATCAGCGCCCGGGCGATCGCCACCCNNCCGCTGGCGCTGGCCGCCGGACAACTGGTGCGGGTAGCGGTAACGGAAGCTGTCATTGAGCCCGACCTTGTGCAGGATGTCGTCGATACGGTCGTCGCGCTCGCCGATGCCGTGGATCACCAGCGGCTCNNCGCGGATGCAGCGAGCCGTAGGGGTCCTGGAAGACCATCTGCACCTTGCGAAAGTGCTCCTTGGGAATCTTGTGCTGCAGCGGCACGCCGGCAATGCTCAGCGCCCCGCTCCAGTGCCGGTACTGCCCGGCCAGGCAGCGCAACACGGTGGTCTTGCCGGACCCCGACTCACCGACGAGACCGAAGGATTCTCCGTCCTCGACGCTCAGGTTGACGTCGTGCAGCACCTGGTTGAGCGCCGGGCCGACGCCGAAGCTCAGGTTCAGCGATTGGGCTTGGATCATGGACATGGTCGGTTTCCTCAGCAGGTGAGCCAGAGCGGGTCGCGTTGCAGCACCGGCAAGCGCGGACGGCGGTTGTCCATGCTCGGCAGGGCCGCCAGCAGGCCACGGGTATAGGGGTGTTCGGCGTGGTGCAGGTCGCTGGCGGCGAGGGATTCGACCACCCGCCCGGCGTACATCACCAGCACCCGGTCGCAGTAGTTGCGCACCAGGTTGAGGTCGTGGCTGACGAAGATCAGCCCCATCTGCTGTTCCACCACCAGCTCCTCCAGCACGTTGAGCACCTGCTGGCGCACCGAGACGTCGAGGGCCGAAGTGGGCTCGTCGGCGATGATCACTTCCGGGTTGGTGATGACCATCATGGCGATCATGATGCGCTGCCCCATGCCGCCGCTGACTTCGTGGGGGTACAGGTTGTAGACCCGCTTGGGGTCGCGGATATGCACCTTCTCCAGCATCAGCAGGACCCGCTCCCGGGCCTCGGCGCGACTGGCCTTGTGGTGGGCCAGGTAGGCCTCGGCGATCTGGTCGCCGACCTTGACCACCGGGTTCAGCGAGTACTTGGGGTCCTGCATGATCATCGAGATGCGCTGGCCGCGGATCTTCTGCATGGCCTTTTCGCTGGCACCGAGCAGGTCGACATCGCCGAATTGCAGGGCCTTGGCGGTGATCTGGGTGCTGGCCGGGTGCAGCTTGAGCAGGCTGCGCCCGACCGTGGACTTGCCCGAGCCGGACTCGCCGACGATGGCGAGC
>DQAA01000472.1:6247-6443 GCA_003523465.1 Pseudomonas sp. | reverse complement strand
GGCGGCCACAGCGCCCCGAGCGGCTATGCGAAGCGCGAGGACAGCGAGCAGATCCCGGTGATCGGCCTGCGTCGCAAGATCGCCCAGCGCATGCAGGACGCCAAGCGCCGCGTCGCTCACTTCAGCTATGTCGAAGAGATCGACGTCACCGCCCTGGAAGAACTGCGCCAGCACCTCAACGGCAAGTTCGGCGAAA
>DQAA01000472.1:0-6219 GCA_003523465.1 Pseudomonas sp. | reverse complement strand
ATCAACGCCACCTACGACGATGAAGCCCAGGTCATCACCCGCCACGGCGCGGTGCACGTGGGCATCGCCACCCAGGGCGACAACGGCCTGATGGTGCCGGTGCTGCGCCATGCCGAAGCCGGCAGCCTGTGGAGCAACGCCAGCGAGATCTCGCGCCTGGCCCATGCCGCGCGCAACAACAAGGCCGGCCGCGACGAACTCAGTGGCTCGACCATCACCCTGACCAGCCTCGGCGCCCTCGGCGGCATCGTCAGCACGCCGGTGGTCAACACCCCGGAAGTGGCGATCGTCGGGGTCAACCGCATGGTCGAGCGACCGATGGTGATCAACGGCCAGATCGTCATCCGCAAGATGATGAACCTCTCCAGCTCCTTCGATCACCGGGTGGTCGACGGCATGGACGCCGCGCAATTCATCCAGGCCGTACGCGGCCTGCTCGAACAACCCGCCAGCCTGTTCGTGGAGTGAGCATGCAGACTCTGGACACTACCCTTCTCATCATCGGCGGCGGCCCCGGCGGCTACATCGCCGCGATCCGCGCCGGACAACTGGGCATCCCGACCATTCTCGTCGAAGGCCAGGCCCTGGGCGGTACCTGCCTGAACATCGGCTGCATTCCGTCGAAGGCGCTGATCCATGTGGCCGAGCAGTTCCACCAGACCGAGCAGCACAGCCGGACTTCCAGCCTCGGTATCAGCGTTTCCGCGCCGAGCCTGGATATCGGGCAAAGCGTGGCCTGGAAGGACGGCATCGTCGACCGCCTGACCACGGGCGTTGCGGCCCTGCTGAAGAAGAACGACGTCAAGGTGATCCACGGCTGGGCCAAGGTCATCGACGGCAAGCTGGTGGAAATCGACGGCCAGGACCTGCGCATCCGCTGCGAACACCTGTTGCTCGCCACCGGTTCCAGCAGCGTCGAATTGCCGATGCTGTCCTTGGGTGGCGCGGTGATTTCCTCCACCGAAGCGCTGTCACCCAAGGCCCTGCCCAAGCGCCTGACCGTGGTCGGTGGTGGCTATATCGGCCTGGAGCTGGGCATCGTCTATCGCAAGCTCGGGGTCGAGGTCAGCGTGGTCGAAGCGCGGGACCGCATCCTGCCGACCTATGACGCGGAGCTGACCCAGCCGGTAGCCGAGTCGCTGAAGAAACTCGGGGTGCAGCTATATCTCGGGCACAGCGTCGAAGGCTTCGATGCTGCCGAAAAACGCCTGAAGGTGCGCAAGCCCGATGGTGAGGAACTGGCGCTGGGCACCGACCAGGTGCTGGTCGCCGTGGGCCGTCGTCCGCGGACCAAGGGCTTCAACCTCGAAGCGCTGGAGCTGAAGATGAACGGCGCCGCCATCGCCACCGACGAGCGCTGCCAGACCAGCATGCGCAACGTCTGGGCCATCGGCGACCTGACTGGCGAACCCATGCTTGCGCACCGGGCCATGGCCCAGGGCGAGATGGTCGCCGAACTGATCGCCGGCAAGCAGCGCGCCTTCACCCCCACGGCCATCGCAGCGGTGTGCTTCACCGATCCGGAGCTGGTGGTGGCCGGCAAGACCCCGGAAACCGCCAAGGAAGAAGGTCTCGATTGCCTTGTGGCGCAATTCCCCTTCGCCGCCAATGGCCGGGCCATGACCCTGGAATCTAAAAGCGGTTTCGTGCGGGTGGTGGCGCGACGGGATAACCACCTGATCGTCGGTTGGCAGGCGGTGGGGGTTGGCGTGTCGGAGCTGTCCACGGCGTTTGCCCAGTCACTGGAGATGGGTGCACGGCTGGAGGATGTGGCGGGGACCATTCACGCCCATCCGACCCTGGGTGAGGCGGTGCAGGAAGCGGCGCTGAGAGCCTTGGGGCACGCTCTGCATATCTGAAGAAGATCAGGAAGCGGGACGCGGCCCCTGTGGGAGCTGGCTTGCCAGCGATTGCTATGGTGAATTCACTACAGCAATCGCTGGCAAGCCAGCTCCCACGGGGACCGCGTCCCGCTCTTGTTTTCTACGACGCTCAGACGCGGAAGTAACCCACGCTCGAATCGAACGGCAGACGCTTCAGCTCGACCTTGTTCAGGTCCAGCACGTCGCGCAGGGCGGCGGTTTCGCCGGGGAAGTTGCGGTAGGCGACTTCGTCCAGGACCACGATGGCACCCTTGGGCATGTACGGCAGGAAGGTTTCCAGCGCGACCTTGGTCGACGAATACAGGTCGGTGTCGAGGATCAGCATGGCCACCACCAGGTCCGGGCGGGTCTTGACGAAGGCCGGCACGGTTTCAAGGATGTCGCCTTTCACGATCTCGCAACGCGGGATGCGGTTGACCGGGCGGACCAGGTCATTGGCGTCGATCATGTCCTGGATCAGGGTCTCGTCGGTGTCGGAGAACATGCTTTCGTTGATGTCCGCCGGGTCTTCCTTCTGGTCGATGCTGGCAAAGCCCTGAAAGGTGTCGAAGCCGATGATCGACCGGTTGATCGCGTACGGCTCGAGAATCATCGACAGCTGCATGTAGAGCATCAACGAGTTGCCCTTGTACACGCCGCATTCAACGATGGCGCCAGGGATGTCCTGGACCATCTTGAACAGCTCGATCCGCGACAGCGCTGCGGTCACGGCGATGCGGTTGGCGAAGACGAAGGGGGCATCGGCCACGTATTGGGCATCGACACGGCTCAGCACGCTGGCGCGCTTTTCGTTGTACTCGACCTCGGCAGCAGTCAGACGACGCTTGGTCATGGGTTAACTCCCTGGAATTGCGAAAAGTCGCTGGCATGGAAAAGGTCTTTGAAGCCGGCTTCCACGTCGAAACAACCGTTGTCGACATTGGGCGCGCCGCGCTTCTGAATCAGGTCCTGCAGGTGGATCAGGCGGAAGTCCACGCTGAAGCGGATGCGGTCGGTGTGGTTGGCCACGGTGCCGTGCAGGTGGGCGCCGGAGAACATCAGGATCTCGCCGCTGTTGCCGGCGATGCGGATCTCCGACGCATCGTCGATCTCTTCGAGGGGCACCGGGTGCACACGGTTTTCCTGGGTGATGTTGTCCTTGGCCTTGAGGCGCTGGTTGTTGATCCAGTCGGTCAGGCTCCAGCTGTGGGACGAGTTCTGCACCGGCTTGGTGAAGTAGGCCGGGTTGATCATCATGGTCTGCTCGGGCTCGATGCTGTAGATCGGCATCCAGGTGTTGAGCTGGCAATCGACGCTGCCGTACCAGGTGTCGCGGTGCGCCTTGTAGGCGTAGCTGACGCCGGCGTGCAGGTAGTCGTAGTTGGGCACCACGCGGACCCGTGGCACGTCGAAGATGTAGTCGTTCGGGTCGGCACCGATTTCGAGGATGTAGTCGCGGATCAGTGCCTTGGCCTGCGGGCCGTTGGTGAACTTGCGCTTGAGCCGGGTAACGTGCTCGACGAAGGTTTCCACCGGCATCTTCTTGTGCAGCGAGACGTGGTCGGTCTCGCCGTCGAAGGCTTCGGTGATGCTGTGCCGGGCCAGGGCGCAGAGTTCATGGGCGCTGCGCAGGTTGGTATCGAGGAAGATATCGCCCGCATAGACCTGCTCGCGGAATGCCGGCTTCTTCTGCAACTGGTTGATGTAGAGATTCATAAACGCCTCTTCCTCACAAAGACTGGTGCCCGCCGGGCGGGCCATGAATTGAAGTGGACGCAAGGCGACGCCACTCTGCCCGTTCGGCGGGCAACTCCAACCGCATGGGATACCGGGTCATGGCCCGGCTCTAGTGATCTTGTGATCGGCATCACGCGGGCAAACTTTAATGCCGCCGGGCTTGCCGAAAGCGGCAAGGGTCTTCCGCCCGGAGGCAAGCCGCAGGTCTTCGGGCCGGTTGCAAGCCACGGATTACGGGCCCTGCGCAGGACTGGCACAGCGATTGCCCTGTTTCCCGGACCTGTATGTTCCCCCTCAAGGAGTCGATCCCGTGAGCATCATCAATGGCCATGGCTGGCAGAACGCCGCCGTCCAGCAACACCGTCCCCTGCCTGCCGTCTCCGGCGTGGACGGGCAAGCCTATCAGGCAGAAACCGCGACCGCCTCCTCGGTCTCCACCGTTGCCAGTACGGCTGCCGCAGGCAATGCGTCGAGCTCGACCTACCAGGACGCCAAGGACGCCCAGGACGAGGCGTTCGCCAAGCTGAAAGTGGCGCTGCAGAACAGCGCCAGCGAGTCGGCCGGGATCAGCGAATCGGACGAAGGTACCCCGACCACGCGCAGCGCGGCGCAGGAGTTCCGCGATTACATGGCGTTGTCGCCGGAAGAGAAGATCCGCCTGAAGATGCTCAACGAGCTGGGGCTGACCGAAGAGGATTACGAAGCGCTGCCGCCGGAGAAGAAGGATGCCATCGACAAGCAGATTGCCGAGCGCATGAAGGAAGAAAGCGAGATCAAGTCCATGGCCAGGCTGGAACCGCAGATGCAGGCAGCGGTAGCGGCGCAGACCCTGATCAAGCCGGTGAGCGAGCTGGAGGCGACGGATCCGGCGCAACTGCGCAAGAGCCGGGAGGACCGCGAGGATCCGTTGAACGTGTGACAACGTGGGGCCGCTTAGCGGCCCCACTATCACCAAGCCTCAGGCAATCGGAATCAATGGATCCGCTGCCGCCAGCGCCACGGCCTTGTCGGCCACCGGCGGATAGATCCACTGGGTATTGATCTGCCGTTTCAACGCCTTACCCTCCTCCCGCACCAGCTTCACCTGGCGATCCCAGCCCTCGGTGAACACCGCGCCCCAACCGCCCAGGTCCAGGCAGGTCACGTACTTGGGCTGGCTGTAGGGCACCGGCTCGACGCCGATCAACTGCGCCGCGGCGTTGTTGCCGGCATGACGCCCCAGCGGAATCGCGTGCTGGCAGGTCATCAGCGCATGGTTGCCCAGGGTGTCGGTCGCCGCGTAAGCGGTATCGCCCGCAGCAAAGATCCCGTCCTGGCCGATCACCTGCAGGTGGCCATCCACATGCAGCCGGCCCATGGCATCACGCTCGCCGGGAATCTGTTCGGTCAGCGCACTGGCGCGCACGCCGGTGGTCCAGATCACGGTGGCGGCGTCGATCCGCTGACCATCCGTCAGGGTCACGCCCTGGGCATCCGCGCTTTCCACCGACACATTCAAGCGCCACTCCACCCCCAGCTCGGCGCTGGCTTCGGCGATCGAACGGGCAATTTCCACGCCCTGGGAGGCACCGATGGCCTGCCCGCGATCCACGACGATCACCTTCACCTGCGCCTCATCGCCCAGCACCGCGCGCAAGCGGGCGGGCATTTCGGTTGCCGTCTCGATGCCGGTGAAACCGCCACCGGCTACCACCACGGTGTTGCGCGCTGCCGAATACGGGCGCTGCGCCAGGGATTTCAGATGCTCTTCCAGGCGTACCGCCTCTTCGATCCGGTCGACATCGAAAGCATGCTCGACCGACCGGGCCAGGCCGCTACCGGTAGCCAGCACCAACCGGTCGAAAGACACGACTGCGGCGACGCCCTGGGCATCCACGTACTCGACCTGCTTGCCCGCCACATCGATGCGCTGGGCATGGCCTTTGATGAAGCGCACGCCGGTCACCTCGAACAGCTCGCCCAATGGCGCCATCAGGCTGGCCGCATCAGGCTCGTAGAAGCGCGGGCGGATGCGCAGTTCGGCCTGGGGTGCAAGAACGCTGACCTCGACATCGGAACGGCCATGCATTTCCAGCAGGCGGGTGGCGCTCAGGGCGCTCCACAGACCGCCAAAACCGGCGCCAAGAACAAGAATGTGCTGCTTCATCGGGGTGCTCCGCATCAGTGGGGTTCAATTCTATAACTGCGACTCTATTGGTCGTAGTTAATAAAATCAAGCCACCATTGGTCGGCGGCGGGCTTTGCCCTGACTCGGATCAGGCGCTAGTATTGGCGACCAATTCAGTCGGAGATGGAAGATGTCGTTGTACAGCGCGGGGGTCGAATACGGCATTCACTGCCTGATATTCCTGGTCGGGGAAGGCGGTGACAGCCGCGATGCCAGCGTGCGCGACCTCGCCGAACTGCAGGGCGTCCCCCAGGATTACCTGGCGAAGATCTTCACCAAGCTGGCCAAAGCCAAACTGGTAGCGGCCACCGAAGGGGTACGCGGCGGCTTCCGCCTGGCCCGTCCGGCCGACGAAATCACCCTGCTGGATATCGTCACCGCCATCGATGGACAGAAGCTGATCTTCGACTGCCGGGAGATCCGCGGCCGCTGCGCGCTGTTCGAAGGCGAACC
>DQAA01000393.1 GCA_003523465.1 Pseudomonas sp. | reverse complement strand
AACCTGGGCGCCGATGGGCAGTTCCTCCCGGCCGACCAGCTCAAGGCCCGTTTCGCTGCGTTGATCGGCTCGCGCAAGCCGCAGGAGCTGGTGGCCTATTGCGGCTCCGGCGTCACCGCCTGCCACAACCTGTTTGCCCTGAGCCTTGCCGGCTACCCGCTGGCCCCGCTCTACGCTGGCTCGTGGAGCGAATGGATCACCGATCCGCAGCGCCAGGTCGCGACCGGCGACTGATCACCCCTGCCGCGCCAGCCATTCGGGAATCCGCCGTTCCAGGTAGTACCCCGGCTGGCGCAGGCTGCCTTCGATAAATCCGACATGACCGCCATGGGCGTGCAGCTCCAGGGTGGTGGTGCTCGCCAGTTCCCTGGTCTCGGGCAGGCTGTGGCTGAACACGAACGGATCGTCGCTGGACTGGATGATCAGCGTCGGTGTGCGGTTCTCACCCAGGTAATAGCGGCTGGACGAGCGCTTGTAGTAGTCGTGGGCATCGCTGAAACCGTTGAGTGGCGCGGTAATGCGGCCGTCGAAGTCCCAGAAGGTGCGCATGTTGGTCAGCGGCCCGAGGCGGGCCAGGGTTTCAAGGCCTTCATGATGACCGCGGTGGAGGAAGTCGCGCTCCTTGGTCTTCACGTAGCTGATCATTTCGCGGATGAAGTGCCGCTGGTACACCCGGGAAAACCCCAGCCCGATACGGTCGGCGCACTGGTCCAGGCGAAACGGCACCGACACCGCCACGGCGCCCTGCAACTGGCTGGCCGAACCGGCTTCACCGAGATGCTTGAGCAGGACGTTGCCGCCGAGGGAGTACCCCACCGCATACAAGCGTGCCGCGGGCCGCTGCGCTCTGAGGTGGGCGATCACTTCGGCCAGGTCTTCGCTGGCGCCGGAGTGATAGCTGCGCGGCAGCAGGTTCGGTTCGCCGGAGCAGCCACGCCAGTTCACCGCCACGCTGGCCCAGCCCCGCGCCTGCAAGACACGCTGCAGGCCGAGCACGTAATGCGACGACGATGANNATGAGCCGGTCAGGCCGTGCAGTACCAGCACCAGCGGGGCATCGCTCAGGTGGGGACCGCTCCAGTCCAGATCGAGGAAGTCACCATCGGCCAGCCACAGGCGTTCGCGCTGGTGATCCAGCGGTACCGATTTGCGCCAAAGGGGGCCCCAGAGGGTTTGCAGGTGAGGATTGCGCAGGCCCGTTGCGGGCTTGAAGGGTGTGGACATCATGGCTCACTCGGGAAAACGCGGCAGCTCTGTCAACCAGTGTATGTGCTGGTTGCAGCCGCTGCCGCGCCGTATGACGGACAGATGACGATCAGCCGCGTTCCCACAGTGCGTAGTGCACCTGGCCGGCTTTCTTTTCCCGATGCAGGCGCCAGGTGCCTGGCAGGTTCAGGGACGAGGGCGCGGTTTCGCTTTCGATATAGATCCACGAGTGATCGGCCAGCCAGCCACCGTTTTCCAGCAGCTCGCAGGCCTGCGGGACGAGGTCCTGGTGGAACGGCGGGTCAAGGAAGACCACGTCGAATTGCTGCTTGGCTTCGCCCTGCAGGTAGCGCAGGACATCGCTTTGCACCACCTGGCCGCGAGGGCAGCGCAGGACTTCGAGGTTGTCCCGCAGGCTGGAGATGGCCGCTGCGTTGCTGTCCACGGCAACGGCATCGCCGGCACCGCGGGACAGGGCTTCGAGATACAGCGCGCCGCTGCCAGTGAAGGCATCCAGCACCTTGGCCCCTTCGATATAGGGGGCGAGCCAGTTGAACAGGGTTTCCCGCACCCGGTCCGGCGTCGGACGCAGGCCGGGGGCGTGTGGGAAGCTCAGGCGACGGCTGCGCCATTCGCCGGCGATGATGCGCAACTGGCCTTGGCCCGTTTGCGGCTTGGATGGACTGGCCATTAATGCTCCGGTACGCCGAGCGGCTGCTCGGCGGGTTTGGCGAGGGGCGGTGGCAGCGGCTGTTGCGGCACGTTCGGCCCTGCGGTAACGATCACCATCTTGTCTGCGGACAGGTGGCGATTCAGCGCATCCCGGACCTGCTCGACGGTCAGCTCCTGGGATTGGCGCATGTAGTCTTCGAGGTAGGTCAGCGGCAGATTATAGAAGCCGATGGCCCCCAGTTGCCCGACGATACTCGCGTTGCTGGCGTTGGACAGCGGGAAACTGCCGGCCAGTTCACGCTTGGCGTCGTCCAGCTCCTGTTGAGTTGGACCGGTCTTGAGGTAATCCCGCAGCAGGTCCTGGACCAGCTTCAGGGTGCCTTCGCTGAGTTCGGCGCGGGTCTGCAGGTTGATCATGAACGGCCCGCGGGCCTGCATCGGCACGAAGGCGGAGTAGACGCCGTAGGTCAGGCCACGTTTCTCGCGGACTTCGCTCATCAGTCGGGTGCCGAAGGCGCCGCCGCCGAGGATNNAGGATCTGGTTGCCCAGGGACAGCGCGGCGTAGTCAGGATCGTTGCGGTCGATACCCAGCTGGGCGAGCAGCAGGTGGGTCTGCTTGGACGGGAAGTCGATATGGCTCGGGCCGGCCTTGGGTTCCACCGGTTGCTCGATCTTGGCCAGCGCCGGGCCTTTCGGCAGCGCGGCGGAGACCTGGGCGGCGATGGCTTCGGCGTCCTTGCGGCTGAGGTCGCCGACCAGGGCAATCACCGTGTTGCCGGCAGCGTAGGCCTTGGCGTGGAAGGCGCGCAGTTGCTCGATGGTGATTGGCGGGATGGTCTCGGCGGTGCCGTCGGCCGGGTGGCCGTAGGGGTNNTGCTTGCCGTACAGGCGCTCGAAGAGCTGCAGGCTGGCCAGCTTGCCGGGGTTCTGCTTCTGGTATTCGAAGCCGGCGAGGATCTGGTTCTTGATGCGGGCCATGGCGTCGGCGGGGAAGGTCGGTTTGCCGACCACTTCGGCGAACAGCTTCAGGGCCGGCTCGCGTTTGTCGGCAACGCTCAGGCTGCGCAGCGAAGCCACCGCCATGTCGCGGTAGGCGCCGTTGCCGAAGTCTGCGCCGAGGCCTTCGAAGCCCTGGGCGATGGCATTGACGTCCTTGCCGGCCACGCCTTCGTTGAGCATGGCGTTGGTCAGCGAGGCTACGCCCGGCAGGTTGTCGTCATGGCTGCTGCCGGCGGCGAAGGTCAGGCGCAGGTCGAACATCGGCAGCTCGTGGGCCTCGACGAAGAGCACGCGGGCGCCTTCGGCGGTGTTCCAGGTCTGGATGTTCAGGGTGCGGTGGGTCGGCGGCGCCTTGCCTTCCAGTTCCGCCACGGATTGCAGGGTGTTGGCGGGTTTGGTATCGGCGGCATGCACCGGGCCGATGAGGGCGAGGGCCAGGGCGGTGGCGGCGAACAAGCGGGTGGTCGGCTGGATCATTTCGCCGGCTCCTCGGGCAGGACATGGGCAACGCTCAGGCGTTCACGGGTGAAGTAGGTGCGGGCGGCGGCCTGGATATCTGCCGGGGTCACGCTCTTCAGTTCGTCCAGTTCGTTGTCGATCAGCTTCCACGACAGGCCGACGGTCTCCAATTGGCCGATGGTGGTGGCCTGGCTGCTGATGGAGTCGCGGTCGTAGACCAGGCCGGCAATGACCTGGGCGCGAACGCGTTCCAGTTCCTCGGCGCTTGGCGGGGTGGTCTTCAGCTCGTCCAGGAGTTTCCAGATGCCGGTTTCGACTTCGGCGAGGGTCTTTTTCTTCTGGGTGTTCGGCGTGGCCGAAAGAACGAACAGGCTGTCGCCGCGGGCGAACGGGTCATAGCGGCTGGAGGCACCGGNNCCACCAGTTCTTCGCCGCGTTCCAGGCGACTGGCCATGCGGGCGCTGTAGCCGCCGTCGAGCAGGGCGGAAATCAGGCGCAGGGCATGGACTTCACGGGGGTTCTTGGCGGTGGCCAGGCCCGGTACGTTGAAACCGAAGATCAGGCTCGGCAACTGGGTGCGGACATGCACGGTCAGCTGGCGCTGGCCCGGCTCGGCCAGTTCAAGCGGCAGCTTGCTCGGTGGCAGGGTGCGTTTCGGGATCTTGGCGAACCAGCGCTCGGCCAGCTTGCGCACTTCGTCCACGGTCACGTCGCCGACGACCACCAGGGTGGCGTTGTTCGGCGCGTACCAGGATTCGTACCAGTGGCGCAGTTCCTCGACCTTCATGCGTTGCAGGTCGGCCATCCAGCCGATGGTCGGGGTGTGGTAGCCGCTGGCCGGGTAGGCCATGGCCTTGAACAGCTCGAAGGCCTTGGCGCCGGGATTGTCGTCGGTGCGCAGGCGGCGCTCTTCCTTGATGACTTCGATTTCGCGGCTGAACTCGTCGGCTGGCAGGCGCAGGCTGGCCATGCGGTCGGCTTCGAGTTCCAGGGCGACGTTCAGGCGATCGCGGGCCAGTACCTGGTAATAGGCGGTGTAGTCGTCGCTGGTGAAGGCGTTTTCCTCGGCGCCGAGGTCACGCAGGATGCGCGAGGCTTCGCCGGGGCCGAGTTTGTCGCTGCCCTTGAACATCATGTGTTCGAGGGCGTGGGAAAGACCGGTCTGGCCCGGGGTTTCGTAGCTGGAGCCGACCTTGTACCAGACCTGGGAAACCACCACCGGTGCGCGATGGTCTTCGCGCACGACCACTTTCAGGCCGTTGTCGAGGATGAATTCATGGGTGGGTTGCGGGTCGGCGGCGAAGGCCGCGAGGGGCATGCAGATCGTGCCGAGCAGCAGGCCGGCGGCACGGCGGGCTAGAGCATTCATCAAAGATTCAACCTGTTGGGCTGCCCGCTTGGTCTTAGCGTCGGCGGGCTAGGAGGTGCTAGGATACTGATCCGGTTGCCTGGCGACCATGCCTGTCGAGGATGTCGCCGCAAAGGCTCCCCCGACAAAATAGACGACGCGCACGAACGAGCCGGCTTCAAAGGAGTCTGTTCTGCGTTACAAAAGAATTCTGAGGCGCCGCACTGGCGCATCGCCACCCTGAGATAGCCGTCTTCCATGTTTGGTTCCAACGACGACAAAAAAACGCCGGGCGCGCCCGGTGAAAAGAAAGGCCTGTTCGGCTGGCTGCGCAAGAAGCCCCAGCAACCTGTTGTGGAACAGCCTGAAACCCCAGTCCCAGACGCTCCCGAAGCTGCTCCGGCAGTGATCGCGGAGACGCCGGTCGCTGCTGCACCGGTGGTCGCCCCCGAGCCGGTCGCTCCGGTAGTGGTCGAGCCGCCTGTTGCGCCGCCGCCTCCTGTGCCGGAATCCAGCCTGGTCCTGC
>DQAA01000180.1 GCA_003523465.1 Pseudomonas sp. | reverse complement strand
CAAGCTGAACCTGCCGGTGCACAAGCTGATCGGCGGCTACCGCGACAAGGTCCCGGCCTACGGCTCGACCATGTGTGGCGATGAGCTGCCTGGCGGCCTGTCCACCCCCGAAGAGTACGGCCGCTTCGCCGAGACCCTGGTCAAGCGCGGCTACAAGGCGATCAAGCTGCACACCTGGATGCCGCCGGTGTCCTTCGCCCCGAGCGTGAGCATGGACATNNATCAAGGCTTGCGCCGCGGTGCGCGAGGCGGTTGGCCCGGACATCGCCCTGATGATCGACGGCTACCACTGGTACAGCCGCACCGACGCCCTGACCATCGGTCGCGCCCTGGAGAAGCTGAATTTCGCCTGGTTCGAAGAGCCGATGATGGAAGACTCCGCCGAGTCCTACGCCTGGCTCGCCGGCCAGCTGGACATCCCCATCCTCGGCCCGGAAAGCCTCGGTGGCAAACACCTGAGCCGGGCCAGCTGGGTGAAGAACGATGTCTGCGACATCCTGCGTGCCGGCGTGGCCGGGGTCGGTGGTATCGCTCCGTGCCTGAAGGTGGCGCACATGGCCGAAGCCTTCGGCATGGACTGCGAGATCCACGGCAACGGTGCGGCCAACCTTGCGGTAGTCGGCGCTATCAAGAACTGCACCTGGTACGAGCGCGGCCTGCTGCACCCGTTCCTCGAATACGACGATGTCCCGGCCTACCTCAAGCGCCTGGTCGACCCGATGGACGCCGACGGTTTCGTCCACCTCTCCGACCTGCCTGGCCTGGGCGAGGACATCGATTTCAACTACGTCGAAACCAATACGCAGCACAGCTACTGATCCGTGCATGGCGGCGCGCGCCCGCGCGTGCCGCCCGAGAGTCCAATAACTACAAGAAAGGCAATCTCACATGAGCGTTCTCCCGAAACTCCGCGCGGGGGCGTTGGCTACGCTGCTGGCCCTGAGCGCCACGCCCCTGGCTTACGCCAAGACCCCAGCCGACCAGTTGATCGTCGGCATGAGCATGATCAACCTGCTGTCCCTCGACCCGGCGGCCGCCACCGGGCTGGATGTGTCGGAGGTCAATGCCAACCTGTACGACATGCTCCTGGTCCAGGACGCCCGCCAGCCGGACCAGCTGGTCCCGGCTCTGGCCGAAAGCTGGCAGGTCGGCGACGACCGCAAGACCCTGACCTTCAAGCTGCGTGAAGGGGTCAAGTTCCACTCCGGCAATACCCTGACTGCCGAGGACGTTGCCTGGTCGCTGCAGCGGGTGCTCAAGCTCAACCTGGCCCTGGCCTCGACCTGGAAGGCCTACGGTTTCACCGCCGGCAACGTCGCCGAGCACATGCGCGCCGTCGACGAGCACACCTTCGTCATCCAGTTGCCCCGGGCGACCGACCCGCTGCTGGTGCTCAACACCCTCGCCACGTCCCCCAGTGCCTTCATCCTCGACCGCAAGGTGGTGCAGCAGCACCAGAAGGGCGATGACATGGGCGGCGCCTGGCTCACCACCCACGCGGCCGGCAGCGGTCCGTTCGTGCTCAAGGACTGGCGCGCCAACGACGTGATCCTGATGAACCGCTTCGACGGTTACTGGGGCGGCCCGGCCAAGCTCAAGCGCATCGTCATGCGCAACATGACCGAATCGCAGTCGCTGCGCCTGATGGTCGAGCGCGGCGACCTGGACCTGGCCAAGGGCATGTCGGCGCCGGATATCGAAGCGCTGGAGAAGTCCGATCAGGTCCGCACCCAGACGGTCCAGCGCGGCACGCTCTACTACGTGGCCCTCAGCGTGAAGAACAAGCCCTATGACGACGCCCGGGTGCGCAAGGCGGTGCGTTCGCTGATCGACTACCAAGGCATCAATCAGACCGTCATGCCGCACTACGGCGAGCTCAACCAGCGCCCGCTGCCCCTGGGCCTGCCGGCGCGCCTGGACGATCCGGGCTACACCCTGAACGTCGCCGAAGCGAAGAAACTGCTGGCCGAGGCCGGCTACCCCGACGGTTTCAAGACCACCATCCGCGTGCTCACCGAGCCGCCGTTCATCAATATCGCCTCCAGCCTGCAGGCGACCCTGGCCCAGGCCGGGATCCAGGCCACCATCATCACCGGCACCGGCAACCAGATCTATGGCGCCATGCGCGAGCGCAGCTTCGACATCATGGTCGGCCGCGGCGGTGGCGGGGCGGAGCGTCATCCCCATTCCAGCCTGCGCACCCTGGTGTACAACCCGGACAACCGCGACGAAGCCAAGCTGAGCAACTTCCAGGGCTGGCGCACCTCGTTCTACAGCCCCGAGTTGAACAGCCTGATCGAGCAGGCCGAAGTCGAGGCGGACCCGGCGAAGCAGCTCGCCCAGTACCAGCAGATCCAGACCACCCTGGACCAGCAGGTCGGCGCGATCCTGCCGGTGTCGCAGATGACCGACACCGTGGTGCTGTACCACGACGTCCAGGACTACCAGGGCCACACGGCCGCCACCACCCGCTACAAAGACGTCTACAAGACCCGCTGAGGCCTGGCCAACGCCATTTCAGGAGCCCGTTATGTTTGTTTCGACTGCCTCTGTGCTGGGCACCCGCGTGTCCGGCACTGCCCGCCGGGCCAGCACGGTCCTGGTGACCCTGCTCGGTCTGCTGGCGCTGACCTTCTTCATCGGTCGGGTAATGCCGCTGGACCCGGTCCTGGCCGTGGTCGGTCCGGATGCCGACAGCTCCACCTACGACCAGGTGTACCGGGCCATGGGCCTGGACAAGCCGATCTGGACCCAGTTCGGCCTGTACCTGAACGACCTGCTCCACGGTGATTTCGGCAACGCGCTGCTCACTGGCCACCCGGTGCTGGAAGACATCAAGCGGGTGTTCCCGGCGACCATCGAACTGGCCACCCTGGCGATCCTCTTCGGCGTGCTGATCGGCCTGCCGCTGGGCGTGGTCGCGGCGAGCAACCAAGGCAAGGTCGGCGACCATGTGGCCCGGGTCATCACCCTGTTCGGTTATTCCACGCCGATCTTCTGGGTCGGCATGATGGGCCTGCTGGTGTTCTACGCCTGGCTCGGCTGGGCCGGCGGGGCAGGGCGCATCGACCTGGCCTACGACGGCATGGTCGAGGAGGTCACCGGCCTGTTGCTGGTGGACACCGCCATCGCCCGGGACTGGGAGGCTTTCGCCAGCGCGCTCAAGCATATCGTCCTGCCGGGGCTGATCCTTGGCCTCAACTCGGTGGCCTACATCAGCCGCATGACCCGCAGCTTCATGCTCGAACAGCTGTCCCAGGAATACATCATCACCGCCCGGGTCAAGGGCCTGTCGCGGCGCCAGGTGGTGTGGGGGCATGCCTTCCGCAACATCCTCGTGCAACTGCTCACAGTGGTGGCCCTGGCCTACGGCTCGCTGCTCGAAGGCGCGGTGCTGATCGAGACGGTGTTCGCCTGGCCCGGCTTCGGCCAGTACCTGACCAGCAGCCTGATGCTCGGCGACATGAACGCGGTGATGGGCTGCGTGCTGGTGATCGGCCTGATCTTCGTCGCCCTCAACCTGATCAGCGACGCCCTGTACAAGGTGTTCGACCCAAGGACCCGCTGAGCCCGAATGGCCCCTGCATAACTACAAAAAGAAGGATGCCCCATGAAGACTGTATTTCCCGCCTTGCTCGGCGCCGTGCTGGCGCTGGGCCCGATGGCCGCGGTGCAGGCGAAGACCCCGGCCGACCAGCTGATCGTCGGCATGAGTCTGGTCAACCTGTTCTCCATCGACCCGGCCAACGCCCCGGGCCTGGATGCCTCCGGGATCAACGCCAACCTCTACGACACCCTGGTCAAGCGCGACCAGGGCAACCCGGAAAAGCACCTGCCGCAACTGGCCGAGCGCTGGGAAGTGAGCGAGGACGGCAAGCTGATCACCTTCCACCTGCGCGATGACGTCAGGTTCCACTCCGGCAACCCGCTGACCGCCGAGGATGTGGCCTGGTCGCTGTACCGGGTGATGAAACTCAATTTCGGCCTGGCCACGACCTGGAAGGCCTACGGTTACAACCTGGAGAACATCCAGGGCCTGATCCGTGCCACCGATGCCCGCACCCTGGTGGTCGAGTTGCCGCAGCCGACCGATCCGCTGCTGGTTATCGACTCCCTGGCGATCTCCCCCAGCGCGGTGGTGGTCGATCGCGTCGAGGCCCTGAAGCACGAGAAGAACGGCGACCTCGGTGGCGCCTGGCTGGTCACCAACGAGGCCGGTAGCGGCCCGTTCACCCTGAGCAAATGGAGCGCCAACGACGCCCTGGTGATGACCCGTTTCGACGGCTATTGGGGCGGCCCGGCGAAGATGAAGCGGGTGCTGGTGCGGCACATGACCGAGTCGCAGTCGCTGCGTCTGATGCTCGAACGCGGCGACCTCGACCTCGCCTACGGCATGGCCGCCCCCGACATCAAGGCCATCGAAGGCTCCGACAAGCTGCAGGTCCAGGGGCTGCAACGGGGCACCATGTACTACGTGGCGATGAGCATGAAACAGCCCGAGTTCGCCAACAAGAAGGTCCGCGAAGCGGTGCGCAACCTGATCGACTACCAGGGCCTGGACCAGCAGGTCATGCCGCATTACGGCACGCTCAACCAGCAGCCGATGCAGCTCGGTCTTGAGGCGCGGCTGCCGGACCCTGGCTACAAGATGGACGTCGCCAAGGCCAAGGCGCTGCTGGCCGAGGCGGGTTACCCGGACGGTTTCAGCACCACCATCCGCACCCTGTCCGAGCCCCCCTTCATCGATATCGCCGCGCGCATGCAGGCGACCCTGGCCGAAGGCGGGATCAAGGCCACCATCGTTCCCGGCACCGGCAACCAGGTGTACGGCGCCATGCGTGCGCGCAACTTCGAGATGATCGTGGCCCGCGGTGCCGAGCGTTATCCGCACCCGTATTTCAGCCTGCGCACCTTCGTCTACAACCCGGACAACAGCGACGCGGCCGGCCTGCCCAACTTCCAGGGCTGGCGCGCCTCGTTCTTCAGCCGCCAGCTCAATGACCTGATCGACCGTGTCGGCGTCGAGCGCGATGCCAGCAAGCGCCTGGCCATGTACCACGAGGCGCAGACCCTCTACGACCAGCAGGTGGGCCCGATCATGATGATTTCGCAGATGACCGACACCGCGGTCAGTGCGGTGGACGTCAAGGGCTTCACCGGCGACGACGCCGAGGCGACCCGTTACCTGGGCGTCTACAAGCAACGCTGAGCAGCGTCCGGGGCCTCCCGGGCAGCCATGAATCCACTGTGAGCACAGGCCGATGATTGCCAACATGTCTTCCAGCGAAACCGCCGCCAAGCGGCAAACCGACAATACCCCCGCGTCGAGCCTCGATGCTTTCTACAAAAGCAGCCTGCGGGTGCTGCGCCACCTGCTGCGCAACCCGATGACCCTGGCCGGGACGCTGGTGGCCCTGCTGCTGGTGGTGGTCGCCGCCTTCGCGCCGTGGATCGCCACCCACGACCCGGTGGTGCAGAACCTCGCCAACGCCTTGCAGGCCCCCGGTGCCGCGCACTGGTTCGGCACCGACGAGTACGGCCGGGACATCTTCAGCCGG
>DQAA01000568.1 GCA_003523465.1 Pseudomonas sp. | reverse complement strand
CAAGGCCCCGTTGCAACTGCTCCCACGCCGCAGTGTTGGCGGGCGTACGCGTCAGCCACTGCTCGAACCGCGCCTGTTGCGCGGCATCGTCCATCCCTGAACGCAGGCGCACCATCCAGGCGATGGCCTCCTCGGCGGCAGGGTCCAGCGCGCCCCGGCTCATGGCTGCGCGCCGCTCAGGTAGCACTGGCGCAAAGCCACGGTCATGTAGCGGCCGACAGTGCGCACTGACACATCGAGACGCCGGGCGATCTCCGTGTAGCCCAGGCCATCGAGCTGGCTCATCAGGAAGGCTTTCTTCACCTCCAGCGGCAAGCCGGAAAGGCTACGGTCGATGGCATGCAGCGACTCCAGCAACAGGTGGGTTTCTTCCGGCGAGGGCGCCAGTTCTTCAGGAAGCAGCATCAGCCGCTCCAGATAGGCCTGCTCCAGGCGCCGACGACGGTGTCGATCGAAGATCAACCGGCGAGCGATGGTGGAAAGGTAGGCGCGGGGCTGGTCGATGCTGTCGGGATCGACCCGTGCGGCGAGAATCTGGCAGAAGGTCTCGGCTGCCGTGTCCTCGGCATCCGCGCGATTGCTCAGCCGGCGCTGCACATGCTGGAGCAGCCAGCGATGGTGATCGCTGAAGAAGAAACCCAGTTTATTGGTGTTGGAGGCGGGCACGACGGGAGCCTGGAGCGAATGAGAAAGAGTCGCAATCTTATAGAGGGGATTGTGGGTCTCGCAATGCTCTGATGGCTAAAGTCCTGAAATCTGAACAGCCCAGAACGACAAAGCCCCTGAAACTTTGCAGTTTCAGGGGCTTTGGCATGTATGGCGGAGAGATAGGGATTTGAACCCTAGGTACTGTTGCCAGTACAACGGATTTCGAATCCGTCCCGTTCGGCCACTCCGGCATCTCTCCAGTGGCGCGCATCATACCAGCACTTTTTCCAAAGGCGAAGCCTTTTGATGAAAAAAATCGCGTGCTTTCAGATGCTTGCGCGAGCGTGCCGGGTTACAGCGGCACGCCCAGGCGTTTGGCGACTTCTTCGTAGGCTTCGATGACGTCACCGAGACCCTGGCGGAAGCGGTCCTTGTCCATCTTCTTGCGGGTTTCCTTGTCCCACAGGCGGCAACCATCAGGGCTGAACTCGTCACCAAGGACGATTTCACCGTGGAACACACCAAACTCCAGCTTGAAGTCCACCAGCAGCAGGCCGGCGTCGTCGAAGAGCTTGTTCAGCACTTCGTTGACCTTCAGCGACAGCGCTTTCATCTTGACCAGTTGCTCGGCGGTGCCCCAACCGAAGGCAACGACGTGGGATTCGTTGATGAACGGATCGCCCTTCTCGTCGTTCTTCAGGAACAGTTCGAAGGTCGATGGCTCCAGCTTGATGCCTTCCTCGACGCCCAGGCGCTTGACCAGGCTGCCGGCAGCGTAGTTGCGCACCACGCATTCGACCGGAATCATGTCGAGCTTCTTGACCAGGCATTCGTTGTCGCCCAGCAGCTTGTCGAACTGGGTCGGAATACCGGCTTCTTCCAGTTTCTGCATGATGAAGGCGTTGAACTTGTTGTTCACCATGCCCTTGCGGTCGAGCTGTTCGATACGCTTGCCGTCGAAGGCCGAGGTGTCGTTACGGAACAGCAGGATCAAACGGTCGGCGTCGTCGGTCTTGTAAACCGACTTGGCTTTGCCGCGGTAGAGTTCTTCACGTTTTTCCATGATGGGCTCCGCTTGCTAAATGAGGGGGCTAGACGATTTCGCGCCAGTCGAGCCCAGAATCCTGATTGGCCACTTGCAGCCAGTCCGGGTCGCACCCGAGGGTATCGACGAAACATTGCCGGGCCAGCTGTGGCAGGTTGTTCTTGCTGCTGAGATGGGCCAGCACCAGGTGCTGCAACTGTTCCCATCCCAGTTCCGCCACCAGGTTCGCGGCCTGGTGGTTGTTCAAATGTCCGTAGTCGCCGCCTACCCGCTGCTTGAGAAAAACCGGGTAATGCCCGCGTGCCAGCAGGTCGCGACAATGGTTGGATTCGATCATCAGGGCATCCAGGCCCCGGTAGTGCTCCAGCAGTACCGAGTCGTAGCAGCCCAGGTCGGTCAGCACGCCGAGGCGCCTGCGACCGTCGCTGAACACGTACTGCAAGGGCTCCAGCGCATCGTGGGTCACGCCCACCGCGCGAATGCTCAGGTCACCCACGACGAACGTGTCGTTCGCCGCGAGAAATCCCGTTGCCTCCAGCGGTTTGCGCAGGCCGCGCAAAGTGCCTCGGCTCAGGTACACCGGAACATTGTAGCGCCGTGCCAGCAAGCCCACCCCATGCACGTGGTCGGCATGTTCGTGGGTCACCAGCACGGCGCTCAGGCTGTCTGGCGTGACCCCGAGCCGCGCCAGGCGCCGCTCGGTTTCACGCAGGGAAAAACCGCAATCGACCAGCACTCGCGTGTCGCCACTGCTGACCAGCGTGCCATTTCCCTGGCTTCCGCTTCCGAGAACCGCGAAGCGCACTTAACCCAGGTTGTCCTGGATGACGCTCAGCACGCGACGGGCCACGTCAGCCGGGGCCACGGTATTGATGTTCTTCTCGACGGTGACCTGGACGCTGTCACCCACCTTGCTCAGACGTACCTGATAACGCTCGGCACGGGCTTCGATCTCTTCCTTGCTCGGCGCGCTGCCGAACAGGCCGCTGAAGAATCCAGGCTCGCTCTTCGGCTCGGCTTTCTCGGCCAGGTTGATGTAGTACAGGCCCAGGCTGCGGTTGATGTCTTCGACCCGCCATTCGCCGTGCTCCAGGGCACGACCGACGCTGGACCAGGCGCGATCGAGATCGGCGCCCAGGTTCAGTACCGGGTTGCCGCTGCCGTCTTCGCTCAGGCTGACGCGGCTCGGGGCGTCGAAATCGCGGGCCGCGAGCAGGGACACCGAACCGCCCTTCTCGGCGCTGCGGGTCATGCTGGCGAGCATTTCGTCGACCAGCACGGCATCGATGCCGGTGTTGCTGGAACGGGCCGGGAAGTCCTGTTCGGCCGAGCTGCC
>DQAA01000355.1 GCA_003523465.1 Pseudomonas sp. | reverse complement strand
TCCGGTAAATCCGCTCCCACCCCAACCGCGTCGTGCCAGCGCAAAGATGTGTAGATACCCATGCTCATCGCTGGCAAGCCAGCTCCCACAGGGATCGCGTGCGCCGCAGAACTTGTGGGAGCCGGCGTTGCCGGCGATGAGGCCATCAGCCTCGACTCAGATCTACAGGCTCACTTCCTGGCATCAATGAACGGCATGGTCCCACCCGGCAGTACCGTGGTCGGCAGCTTGCCGTCCCAGCGTTCGGCCTTGGTCAGTTCGACGAGGTTCTGGTTGCTGGCCAGCGCTTTCGCCCGTACTTCGATCGCCGCCGCTTCGGCGTTGCCGCGCAGTTCGATTGCCTGGGCTTCGGCCTTGGCCTGCGCCAGCGCGGCATCCGCCTGGGCCTGGGCCTGGGTGACGCTGATCTGGGCCTGGATCTTCTCGGTCTCCAGTTGCTGCTCGCGGGTTTTCACCGCGACCTCGGCCTTCATGCGCTCTTCGATGGACTTTTCATAAGCATCGCTGAAATCGATGTTCTCCACCTGGACGCTGTCGATCACCACCGGGCCGGTGACACTCGCCTTGATCGCCTGGGACATCGCCGCCACCAGCTCACCGCGCTTCTGCACCGCATTGACCGCCGTGTACTGGCCAAACACGTTTTCCACCTGGGTCGGCACCTGCCGGGCAATGGCGCGGGACAGCAAACCGTCGAGGTCGCTGTAGCCCTTGTAGACATCGGCAACCTCGCCAGGGGTGACATGCCAGGAGACGGACACCACCAGTTGCGCGGCCTGCTGGTCCCGGCTGTAGGCCTGGAGCCCTTCCCATTTGGACGCCTGGTTCTGGATGGAGATCTCCTTCACCGTGTCGATGAACGGGATTTTCCAATGCAGGCCCGGCTCTGCCACTTCGATGAAGGCGCCATTGCGCAGGACCACCCCGCGCTCCTTTTCGTCCACGGTGTAGAAACTGCCGAGGATTGCAGTGAGCAAGGCCAGGCCCAGTACTACGGAGGCACTGGTGGCAATCCAGCGGCGGTTGGGGTTTTGCATCTTCAGTTCCTTTTGAAGGTGAATCGAATGACCGGTCTATTCCGCGTTGCGCGGCAGGGTCGAGCATGCCACGGCACGATACCGGGCAGCCGTGGTTTTTGACCGGATCGTGTCGTAGTGCTGATTTCAGCGCTTTACGCAGGCGAAAAGGCCATTCCCCGAAACCCCATCCCACGGCACCAGCTTCTCGTAGTCATGCTCCAGCACATGCACCTCGAAATACGGTTCCAGCAGCGCCTGCAGTTCATCGAAACTGACCGCCACCATTGGGTGCTCGTCATGCCAGACCTGGGTCTCTCCCGCCACGGTGCGCTCAATGTTGAGGCACAACGCCTGCCGCTCGCCCTGCCCCGGGTAATTCCAGGCGGAGCGGAAGGTGAACCGGGCATCATCCTGCATGGCGCTGTGGGAGACGAACGAGGCATTGTCGATGCGCCGCCGATCCACGCTGTTGAAGCAGAACACCCCGCCCTCCTCCAGCGCAGCATGCACGCTGGCGATACAGGCCCTGAGCCGTTCGATGCCGCCGCTGTAATGCACCGAGTAGAGGAAACAAGTGATCAGGTCCAGCGGCTCGGCGACGCTGAATCCGCACATGTCCCCCAGGGAGAACTGCGCTTCAGGGCAACGCAACGCAGCCTTGTCGAGCATCGGCTGGTTGATGTCCAGGCCGGCACTGCGATACCCGGCGTCGATGAAGTGACGAACATGGGGGCCGGTGCCACACGCCAGGTCGAGATGACGCTTGCCACCATTGCCGAACAACTGCTGCAAACGCTGCACGCAGTGGCTTTGCGCGCGGTAGTCGATCTCGGCGCACATCAGGTCGTAGTAGCCCGACAAGTCGGTGTAGAGAGCATTGCCGGACATGGGCACCTGGGAATTCAAAGGGGTCGAGGGGGCGGCATTGTAGCGGGAACCCAGGACGAAAAAAGGCCCGGTGGAGCAGAACTCCACCGGGCCTTCATTTACGTCGCAACATCACCTCATGCGAGGTCGAAACGGTCCAGGTTCATGACCTTGGTCCAGGCGGCAACGAAGTCGCGAGCGAACTTCTCCTTGGCGTCGCTGCTGGCATAGACCTCGGCATAAGACCGCAGGATCGAGTTGGAACCGAACACCAGGTCGTTGCGGGTGGCGGTGTATTTCACTTCACCGGTCTTGCGGTCACGGCCTTCGAAGACCTCGGTGGTCTCGTCCGCCGCTTTCCAGACGGTATTCATGTCCAGCAGGTTGACGAAGAAGTCATTGCTCAACTCACCCACCCGATCGGTGAAGACGCCGTGCTGGCTGCCGTCGAAGTTGGTACCCAGTACCCGCAGGCCACCCACCAGCGCGGTGAGTTCCGGCGCGGTGAGGGTCAGCAGTTGCGCACGGTCGATCAGCAGCGATTCGGTGGTGGCGGCGCTGGTGCTGCGGCGGTAGTTGCGGAAACCATCGGCCAGCGGTTCGAGGGGCTCGAACGACGCCACGTCGGTCTGGTCCTGACGCGCATCGACACGACCTGCAGCGAACGGCACCTGCACGTTGACGCCCGCCGCCCTGGCCGCCTGCTCGATACCGACCACACCGGCCAGCACGATCACGTCAGCCAGCGAGGCCTTGCCGGACGCCTGCTGCACGGCCTTCAGGCGATCCAGGGTAGCGACGGCGATTTCGTTCACTGCCCAGTCCTTCTGCGGCGCAAGGGCCAGGCGCGCACCGTTGGCGCCACCACGCTTGTCGCCACCGCGGAAGGTCGAGGCCGAAGCCCAGGCCACCGAGACCAGTTCACCCACCGACAGGCCAGCCTGGGCGATCTTCGCCTTGAGGTCGGCGATATCCACCGCGCTCGGGTTGTGTACCGGTTTGGGCAGCGGGTCTTGCCAGATCAGTTCCTCACGAGGCACTTCCGGGCCGAGGTAGCGGGCAACCGGGCCCATGTCGCGGTGGGTCAGCTTGAACCAGGCGCGGGCGAACGCTTCGCTGAAGGCCTGCGGGTCGTTGAGGAAGCGACGGGAAATCTTCTCGAAGCCGGGGTCGAAACGCAGGGTCAGGTCGGTCACCAACATGGTCGGCCGGCGCTTTTTCGACGGGTCGAACGGATCGGGCATGATCTCCGGGGCGTCCAGCGCTTCGAACTGGATGGCACCGGCCGGGCTGCGAGTCTGGGTCCATTCGAACTTGAACAGGTTTTCGAAGAAGTTGTTGCTCCACTGGGTCGGAGTCTGCGACCAGATCACTTCCAGGCCGGAGGTGATGGCATGCGCGCCGACACCGCTTTCGTAGGCACTGGTCCAGCCCAGGCCCTGGGATTCGATACCGCCCGCTTCCGGGTCGACACCGACGTGGCTGGCTGCGGACGCGCCGTGGGTCTTGCCGAGGGTGTGACCGCCGGCGATCAGGGCGACGATTTCCTCGTCGTCCATGGCCATGTTGCCGAAAGTGGCGCGAATCGCCGCGGCAGCCGACGCCGGATCACCGCTGGCATTCGGGCCTTCCGGGTTGACGTAGATCAGGCCCATTTCGGTGGCCGAGAGCGGGTTCTTCGCCAGGGTTTCCGGGTCACGGTGGGTCAGCCAGGCTTTCTCGTCGCCCCAGTTGACGTCGTAGTCTGGTTCCCACACGTCTTCACGACCGGCACCAAAGCCGAAGGTGCGGAAGCCCGAGGCTTCCAGGGAGACGTTGCCGGCGAGGATGATCAGGTCGGCCCAGGAGATTTTCTGGCCGTATTTCTGCTTGATCGGCCAGAGCAGACGGCGCGCCTTGTCCAGGCTGACGTTGTCCGGCCAGGAGTTCAGCGGGGCGAAACGTTGCTGGCCACGACCGGCGCCGCCACGACCGTCAACGGTGCGGTAGGTACCGGCGCTGTGCCAGGCCATGCGAATGAACAGGCCGCCGTAGCTGCCCCAGTCAGCCGGCCACCAGTCCTGGGAATCGGTGAGCAGTTTTTTCAGATCGGCTTTGAGGGCGGAGTAGTCGAGCTTCTTGAACTCTTCGCGATAGTTGAATTTTTCCCCGAGCGGGTTCGAACGGTCCGAATGCTGGTTGAGCAGGTCCACACGCAGTTGGTTGGGCCACCAGTCACGATTGCTGGTGCCGCTACCGGACGTATTGTGGAACGGGCATTTACCTTGGTTCGACATGCTGCTTTCTCCTTTTTCCTCAGCAGACCGGCCCTTTGTGCAGCGGCCGACGATGGGTGAAGACTAAAACGGCGCCCTTCATGGAACAAATTTATGAATGTTATGGGTTCAATAGCCATTTTCTTCTTTGCCTGGCAGCGAAGTAGTGAGCCTTGAACCTGAAGTTCCATTGCGCCGTCGATTTGCACGACGGACGGCAGGGTTGGCGGGGAGAAAGTAAAGCAGAGCGGCCTCGCTATCGCGACGGGCCCGGGGAAGAAAAAGCCCCGGACGAACCGGGGCTTTATGCTGGCTTGGGTGCGACTTAGCCTATGCTGACGCCGTGGGCTTCAGCCAGCGGCTTCAAGCCGCCTGCGAAGCCCTGGCCGATTGCCTTGAACTTGAATTCGTCGTTGTGACGATACAGTTCGCCGAAGATCATCGCGGTCTCGGTGGAGGCATCTTCGGACAGGTCGTAGCGTGCGATTTCCTTGCCATCCGCTTTGTTCACGACGCGGATGTAGGCGTTGCTTACCTGGCCGAAGGACTGCTGGCGGGCTGCGGCGTCATGGATGGTGACGGCGAATACCAGCTTCTTCACTTCAGCCGCCAGGCCGGTCAGCTTGACGCTGACCTGCTCGTCGTCGCCCTCGCCCTGACCGGAACGGTTGTCGCCCTGGTGCTCGACGGAGCCGTCGGCGGAGGTCTTGTTGTTGTAGAAAATGAAGCTGGCATCGGTGAGTACCTTGCCGCTTTCACCGGTGATGAACACCGAGGCATCGAGGTCGAACTCGGTGCCGTCGGTCACCCGCGGGTCCCAGCCCAGGCCGACGATGATTTCGCTCAGGCCGGGGGCTTCTTTGGAGAGGGAGACGTTACCGCCCTTGGACAGACTTACAGCCATGGTGCTTTTCCTTGTTCAGGTGGGGAGAGGGTCAGAAATTCATGCCATAGCCATTGGCCAGGGCGCGCAAGCCACCGGCGTAACCCTGGCCGACAGCGCGGAATTTCCACTCGCCGTTGTTGCGATACAGCTCGGCGAAAATCATCGCGGTCTCGGTGGAGGCGTCTTCCGCCAGGTCATAGCGGACCACCTCGGTGCCGCTGTCTTCGTTGACGATGCGGATGAAGGCGTTGCCGACCTGACCGAAGTTCTGGCGACGGGTGTCGGCGTCGTGGATGGTGACGGTGAAGGCGATCTTGTCGACATCGGCCGGAACGCGACTCAGGTCGACCTTGATCACTTCATCGTCACCGGCGCCAGCACCGGTACGGTTGTCGCCGGTGTGCTCGACGGAACCCTCGGTGCTGCGCAACTGGTTGTAGAAGATGAAGTCGGCCTCGCCGCGGACCTTGCCGCTGGCGCCCAGGAGAAATGCGCTGGCGTCCAGGTCGAACTCCGCGCCTGCGGTAGCCCGAGGGTCCCAGCCCAGGCCGACGAGGATCCGGGTCAGGCTCGGATCGGCTTTGGACAGGGACAGGTTGCCGCCTTTTTGAAGGGTCAGTGCCATGGGAACAACTCCTTGTGATTGCTACTGATTGCCGGCCTGCGGTTCTTCCTTTTCCGGGAAGATCACGCTGGCGAGGATGCCGACGGTCAACACCACCAGAACCACCAGCAGGCTGGTGTTCGGGTCGATGCTGATGCCGTGGTGGAAGAGGTGGTCGGTGGCGTTCAGGCCGAGCTTGGCGGCGATGAAGAACAACAGGGCGACCACGGCCTTTTCGAGGTGGACCAGGTAGCGCTTCAGCGCTTCGAGGACGAAATACAGAGTGCGCAGGCCGAGGATGGCGAACAGCATGGCGGAGTAGACGATCAGCGGTTCACGGCTGACGGCGATCACCGCCGGAACCGAGTCGAAGGCGAACAGCACGTCGGACACTTCCACCACCACCAGGCAGAGGAACAGCGGCGTGGCGAACAGCCCGCCCTTGGCCGCCAGGGTCATGCCCTGGTGCTCGGGCTTCTGGATTTCCACCTCGAGGACCTTGCGCCTGACGAAGAAGCTGTGTCCGTGCAGCTTGGGCCAGACCGGGAACAGCTTGCTGGCGAAGCGATAGGCGATGTGCCTGGAGTAGTCTTCCTCCTCGTCATCGTCGCCACCGCTCCTGAGCATCATGACGGCGGTCCAGGCCACGATCAGGGCAAAGACGATCTCGACCCAGGGGCCGAATGCCAGCAGGCCGGTACCGATGACGACGAACACGCCGCGGAACACGATGGCACCGATGATGCCCCAGTACAGGATGCGGTGGCGCAGGCCATCCGGCACCTTGAACCAGGCGAAGATCGCCATGAAGACGAACAGGTTGTCGACGGAAAGGACTTTTTCCAGGGCATAGCCAGTCACGAACAGGCTGGCCACTTCAGCACCGTGCTGGATGTAGAGGAAGCCGGCGAAGGCCAGGGAGATAGCTACCCAGAACACCGACCAGACGGCCGCGCGGGTCAGGGTGATGGGCTTGTCATCGCGGTGGGTGACCATGTCCAGCAGCAGGGCGGCGAGCGCCAGGCCGACGAAGACCGCCATGGTCAGCGGGGGAAAGCCTAGGGTCGTTTCCAAGGTTCGCATTCCTTAAAGTTCAAAATCAGCCGGGTTCAGCCCCAGCTCGAGACAGATCAGGCGACCGACCGCCTTCTCCTTCGCATCGAAGTCGCCATCGCAGGTACCGACCGCGCACACCACCCGCACCAGCAGGCGCGCTTCGCCATCCTTGCCCTTGATCTTGCTGATGGCCTTGAGGGCTTCGGCCTGGCCGATCTGGTAGTCGAAGTCGAACTTCCCGCAGGCATCGCTGAACACCTTGATCACCTCGTTGAGGTCGAACACCTTGAGTTCGGCGGAGCTGTTGATGAAGCCGGTCATCTTCATCTTCTCTTGCGGCTTGATTTCGCCATCGGCGGCGGACATCAGTGCGCAGCCGTGGGCGATCGCCTCCATGAACGTGCGGTTGCGGTACCTGGCGACTTCCCCGGACAGGGTTTCGCGGGCCTTGGCCGCATTGGTCTTGAGCCATTCGAGCATTGGTTTTTTTCCTCCATGAACGGGGCTCCCGTGCCCCGTCCGGTAACGGTCACTTGGAGCCGGACGTCCAGCGCATGCCCCAGTTGTAGGCACCGTCGAGTTTCTGGTGGCCTTGATGGAAATCGACCCGGCGGGACACCTTCGCTGCGCCGTCGACGTTCTCCAGCAGCGCGATCGCGCACATGCCGTAACGACCGCCCTCCTCGTTCATGCGCACTTCGATGTCCGGCTGGCCGGGGACATGAATGGTCACCACGCCGTCGGTGGCCTTCCAGTTCGGCGCGCCCTCGTAGATGTAGGCGAAGATCAGGATGCGTTTGATCGCGCTCCATTTCTGCCCGTTGATATGCAGCCACTCACCACCGGCGACCGCGCCGGTGCGGTCGTCACCCATCAGTTCGATATAGGGCTCGCCGCCCAGGCGACCGAAGCTCCTGCCCAGCGCCTGGACCACGCCCTTGTGGCCATCCTGCAACTCGTACAGGCAGCCCAGGTCGAGGTCGATGGCGGTGCTGCGCTTGCCCAGCAGGCCGCCGAACAATCCGCCACCGCCACTGCCGCCGTCGCTGTTGTTCTGGTTCCAGTTGAGGTTGACGCGGATCTCGCCGAAGCCGGCGGCAGTCTTTTCGAGGTTGATGCTGGAGCGGGTCTTGTCGAGGGTGACCTTGCTCAGGCTGATGCTCGGCTTGGCGGCGGGAGGCGGGACGCAACGTATCTACGCATATTTCGGCAGCAAACAAGGCATGTTCCATGCCGTGTT
>DQAA01000351.1:1999-9349 GCA_003523465.1 Pseudomonas sp. | reverse complement strand
GCTGGCCAGCAGTTGGGCCTGGCGTCGGGCGCTCCAGCGCGGCCCGGCTACCGGCGCGCCGGCAAGGTTGATGATCACATCGAAACGCTCGTCGTGACCGAGTTTGTCGAGGCTGCGCACGCAACGGGCGCGGCCGTCGAAAAGATAAGCGGCGCGCAATGGGTCGCGTGCGAGGACGCTCACGGTATGGCCGGCATCGAGCAGTTGGTTGACCAGGGTTTCGCCGATGAAACCGGTGCCGCCGGTGACCAGCACCTGCTTGTAGGCCCCGCCGGCAAAGGGATTCGCCGGCAGGCCCTGGCGTTGCATGCGCAGCGTTGCCAACGCATCGCGTATACCCGAGGCCGTCACGCCGACAGCGAACAGCGTCAGCAACCACCCGCGCCAGCCGAGATCGATTGCCACCAGGCCAGTGGGCAACTCGGACCACTGCAGCAGTTGCAGGCCGTACAGGGCGAAGAATGCACCGGCATTGATCGCTAGCACGGTATGCATGATTCGTTCGATTGCCGGCAACTTGCGACTACGGTCCTCGACCACGAAGTCCCACAGCGTCAGGCCGATTTCCAGGGTGAACACGGCGGCCACGATGATCGCCCAGACGCCCTGGAAGGCCACATGCGCGATCGCCAGGAACAAGATGCCGTAACAGCAGGAGCGGACCGCGTGGATGGCCAATTCCAGGCGCGCACTGTGGCGCTGTGGCAGGCCCACGGTGAGTTCATGGTGGTAAAGGGTATCCAGGGCCCCGAGAAATCCCTGGATCAGCAGCAGGTTGATGGCCCAGGTCAGGATCGGCAGGTCAGCCACGTTCAAGTCCTTTCAAAGCAGTGATAGGGCGGTCATGGCGGTAGAGCCAGAGCAGGGGTGGCAGCAGGACGAGCAACGCCAGGCCATCGATGACCAGGTGCGACCACATTCCGGCTTGTAGCGATACCAGTACGTCCTGTGGTGCCCACAACACGATGCCGAACGCCAGCCACGCCCACGCGTGGTGGCTGCGCAGGCGGTCACCCAGATGGATCAAACCGAACATATACAGCGAGTAGCTCTGCAGTGTTGCGCCGAACAGCGCGAGCCACCAGACCTGCTGGTGCCGCGCCGCTGCCGGCGCAGCCTCGCCCCAGAACGCTTGCTCGATACTTTGTTGGTAGGCGCCCAGCAGCGCGGTGTCGCCGGCCCAGGTCAGGCCCATTCCGACAAGCAGATGCACCAGCGCGGCCGCCTTTAGCCAAGCGACCAGTGCACGGCGCGCTCCGGCCTGGGGTTTAGAAGGGAGGGATGGCATTCCTTGTCCTGTCGACGTTCATGGCGGCCGGCAGTGTACCTACATGTTGGTTGGGAATGGAGCAGCCGGAGGCATCAGGGGTGTGGGCTTTCGATCCGAAGCTGCCGGTTGGGAGCGACAAGCCCCGTGCAAATGTGGATACCGTCTTCTTTCGGATCCTTGATATTGCAAGGGCCTTTCCTGCCCATTTTCCTGAGCAGCAGTTGATCCCGATACCTGGACGACAGGGATACGTTGGCCGTGCTTGGGGCGATCACGTCACGACCCCAGCATCCGATGACATAAATCGATAAACGCCCTTAGCTTCGGTTGGTTCCTGGCCGTTTTCGAGAAGTACAAGAACAACCCGTCACTGCCTGGCGAACAATCGAGCAACACCGGCTCGAGTGTTCCGGCCGCCACTTCGCGCGAGGTATGGAACGTGGATGAGTAGATGAGCCCGACCCCTTTTACGGCCAGGCTGCGCATCAGTTCGCCGTCATTGACCGTAACGGCTCCCATCGGATCTATGCGCACGGTCGAGCCGTTCNNCTCCATAAACTCCCAGCGGTAGATGTCACCCTTCTCCGGCCTGCGAAAGCGGATGCACTCATGCCTTGTCAGGTCAGCGGTCACTTGAGGCCTGCCATGCGCACTGAAGTAGGCCGGCGAGCCGAAGACCGCCCATTGATAGGGTTTGCAAAGTCGCACGGCAATCATGTCCTGGGCGATGTATGAGCCGATCGAAATGCCGGCGTCATAACCTTCGGAAACGAAGTGCTCGTGGCGGTTGCTGACGGTGATCTCCACGTTGATGTTTGGCCAGGCCATACGAAACGCCGGCAACACAGGCTCGATGACATGCGGCAATGCAAGGCGCTCGACGATCAAGCGCAGCGTCCCTGAGGGTGCTTGCGCCGATTGAGCTGCATCTTCGAGGCCGGCAGCGATAGCCTGGACCGCCGGGCCGACCTTCTCCAGCAATGCCTGACCTGCCTCGGTCAAGGAAACCTTGCGAGTCGTGCGGTGGAACAAGGGTGTGCCCAGGCGTAGCTCCAACCGTTGCAACGCCTGGCTTACCGAGCCTGCAGAATGATCGAGGTCGAGCGCGGCTTTGGTAACGCTCAATCGCTTGGCCACTGCCAGGAACTCGGACAGACCATCGAAGCCGGGGGCGTGGTTCATGCTCATTTGTGGCTTTCTTGAAGGGATGAGGCGAAGGTTGATCGCAGTATATTTCAGGCCAATCCTGCCGGATTAGATCGTTTTTCCAAATAGTGCATTCGTTTGCGGCCAGTTACTCCTGCTTGGACGGGCGCCTAGAGTTGCCCGGTCTTTACCAACCAAAGGAAGTGACATGTCTGCTGCCAAGCAAATCATCGGGCTCGTCGTTGCGGTTTTCGCCCTCGTGGCAGGTGCGCCTGCAGCGCTCGCCGAACAGGCCTCCAAGCGCGAAAAAGTGCTGATAGTGGTATCGAGCCTGGACAAGAAAACCGAAAACCAGGTCGGTGGATTCTGGTTTCCGGAACTCACGCACCCGGTAGAAGTGTTCGATCAGGCGGGTATCGATTTCGATCTTGCCAGCCCACGTGGAGGGATGCCGCCGTTCGACGGTTTCGACCTGAAGGATCAAGCAAGCCTGAACTTCTGGACCAACCCACAGCATCGCAACAAGCTTGGGAGCACGATCAAGCTGTCCGGCGTCGACCCTTCTCTGTACGGCGCAGTGTTGCTGGTAGGGGGCCATGGTCCTATGTGGGACTTCGTCAATAACCCTGAACTCAGCAGCATCGTGCGCAGGATCTACGAGCAGTCAGGCATTGTCAGTGCGGTCTGCCACGGCCCGGCAGGTCTTCTGGATGTAAAGCTCAGCAATGGACGCCTTCTTGTTTCGGGACGTCGGCTGACGGGTTTCACCGCCGAGGAAGAGATCGCCCGTCAATACGACAAAATCGTTCCGTTCGAACTGGAGGCGTCGCTGAAAAACGCAGGCGCCATCTTCGAGGAAGCGCCGATCTTCGAAAGTCGGGTGGTGATAGACGGGCGACTGATCACAGGTCAAAACCCTGCTTCTGCGACCGCGCTTGGCCGTGCCTTGGTCAGTGCCCTGCAAAACAAAGCAGGGTAAGCGGATATGTTGAAAAAAAGCGCCAGGCATTTTCCCGGCCAGATTGTCATGTTCTGCGCCTGGGCGGTGTCCGCCACGCTATCCACCGCCAGTGCGGCCGACCTGCATGTCCTGGCGTCAACGGCGCTGAAACCCCTGTTCGAACGCGTGCGACCCGCGTTCGAGTCGGCGACCGGCGATCGGCTTGTGCTCTCCTGGGGCGCCTCCTATGGAAACGCACCAGATACGTTGCCGACGCGACTGTCCCAGGGAGAAAAGGCAGATGTTGCAGTGATGATCCGCGAGGCCCTCGATGAGCAGATTGCGGGCGGCTATCTGCGCGCGAACACCGTCAGGAACATTGCCACTTCACGTCTCGGCCTTGCAGTACACAGCGGCGCTCGCCGGCCCGATATCAGTGACGTAGAGGGATTGCGGCGCACATTGCTGGGCGCCAGGTCCGTTGCATTCTCCAGCGGCGTAAGCGGGAAATATGTCGTTTCGACGCTGCTGCCGCGACTGGGTATCGCTGAACGGATAACGCCCAGGAGCCTAGTCATCGATGCACCGGGCCTGGCGGGCCAGGCGTTGTTGAGCGCTCAGGCAGATGTGGCGCTACAGCAGATGAGTGAGCTGCTTGCTGTGCCGGGTATACAAGTGGTTGGTCCGTTACCCGAAGCCGTCCAGCGCGTGAGCGTCATTGCCGCAGCAGTCACCAGCCATGCGCAGCAGGCTCAAGGTGCAGAGGCCTTCATCGGATATCTCCAAAGCCTGCATACGGCGCAGGCATTGAAAGATTCGGGATTCGATCCGGTTGTCTCGCCTTGAAGAGCCATGGGTCGATAGCTGTCACTGGTGAGTGGCGGTTTTCGACCCGAGGTGGGCATGCTGTGCTTGTCTTTACGGCGCGGTCAGCGTTCTGGAATTCCCGATGCCGGATCTTGCCCATGAACGAACGCCACCACCTCATCCAGCACCGGCGCCAGCCATCGCATCGGGCGGGAGAATGCTGCAATCAATGTCCCGTGGCCCGGCCTGGAGAAATACAGCTCGCGCACGGGCACACCCAGCTCCCGCAAACGCCGGGCCATGCCCCCGGTGTTGCGCTCGGGATTGACCAGCGTGTCGTCCTTCGCGGCTATCAACAGGGCAGGGGGAGACGCGGCGCTGACGTGGTTGATCGGTTGGGAGTCGGGTGGCGAATTCGGGAAGAAGAAAACCGGTTTCACTTCCGGATTCTTGATCGGCAGGAAGTCGTAGGGCCCGGCCAGACCGATCCAGCCGCTGAGCATCGAAGGCTCCATGCCCATCGCGGCCAGCCATTTGGGGTCTAGCGCAACCATCGCCGCGTTGTAGCCGCCCGCGCTATGGCCCATCACATAGAGCCGTGCGGGATCGCCGCCGTATTGGCGGATGTGTTCGCGGGTCCAGCCCACCGCTCGCGCACTGTCTTCCAGAAAACCCTGATAGTGCACCTGCGGATAAAGCCGGTAATCGGCGATCACCGCGACGATACCTCGTGCGGCCAGTGCCTCGCCGACAAAGCGGTAGTCACTGCGCGAACCGCTATTCCAGCTTCCTCCATAAAAGAACACCACCACCGGCGCGTCGGCTGCGAGATTGACCGGCGTGTAGACATCCAGCCGGTTCCGCGGGTCGTTGCCGTACCTCAGGTCAGATGCCTTGTTGAAAGTGTCTGCCGGGGTGATGAGGTTTAAGACCTTCAGAGGTGAACAGCCCAGCAACAGGCCCAACAGCCCGCCGAGAACACATAGGCGCAAGGCTATCCTGATCATGGTTGGTGCTCTGTGGCGGTGTGGTTTTAAGACTGCGGGCTTGGACAGGAATTCAGCTTTGTCGCGAACGGCAGCGCTGGATTCAGCGCTGTCTAACGATGCAGCTCCCCAACGACGCTACGGCTACTGTGGTCCTCTCGAGGCGAGCGGCCAAAAAACGCTTTATAGGCACGACTAAACGCCGCCTCGGATTCATAACCCACCGCAAAACCCACATCACCGATACGGCTGGGGTGTGTGGCCAACATCGTTTTGGCCAGGGTCAGCCGCCATTCGTTCTGATAGCGCAGAGGCGCTCGTCCGACCAGGGCGCTGAAACGTTCGCAGAAACTGGAGCGGGACATCCCCGCCAACTTCGCCAGCGCCTCGATGCGCCACTGTTGACGCGGCTGTTCGTGAATCGCCCTGAGCACCCGGGCGATGCGCGCGTCGGACAAACCACCCAGCCAACCGGACGCTGCGCCTTGCTGCACCCAGGTGCGCAGGACGCGAATCACCGCGAGGTCAATCAACCGCGACACCATCAAGGCGCCGCCCGGCTGTACGTCGTGGGCTTCCAGCAGCATGAAATGCAACAGCCCTTCGGACCACGGCGCCGCGTCGGCCTGCTGGATATGAATCAGCCAGGGCAGGGCAAACAACATCGCGCGGAAGCTGCCGGCATCGAACCAGAAGCGACAGACCGCGACCGTAGTGGGGCTGTCGCCGGCGCTGAGTCTCAGGTCGTCCAGGGTGTGGGGCAGGAGGAATACATCGCCAGGTTCAATCAGCGTGGCGGGTTGGTCGTCGCGCTGAATCCGCAACTGGCCGGCTTGCAGCATGCAGACGTGCGCACTGTTGCAGTCGAGCATCAAGCGCTCGCCGGGTTCGACGGTAGCGGAGTACACGCAGTCGCCGGTCAGGCGCATCTGCGCGAGCACCTGGGACAGCAGGTCGCCGCTGGCGAAACCTTCCAGCTGCATTTCCGGAAGAATGGTCAAGTGTTCCGGTGATTCGGTCATGTAGGACTGGCCGCATTCCGACTAGATTTGGGCCTCGAGCATAGCCCACCGTTGGGCGTACTCAGAAGCGCTTATGCCTTTTCCTGGCAGCGACAAACTATGCCGTTCATCCAATCAGAAGGAAGTCCTCCATGTTCGGAATCTCTGCCCTTGGCTGGGTCCATACGCTGGGTAGCCTGCCGGCCATTCCACTGGCCGCCTACATGTTCGCGCGCCATGGCCGTATCGTCCCGCGCTCCAGGGTTGGCCTGGCGTACCTGGGTTTCATGCTGGTGGGCACAGGCTCGGTGTTCATGATTGCCAGGCAGCCAGTGAGTAACGCAATTGCGCTGCTCACGCTGATCATATTGCTGGCCGGCTATGGCGTTGGGCGCATCCGCGTGCTGGGACGGGCTGGCGTGTATCTGGAAACCATACTGCTCAGCGTGACCGCGTTCTTGCTGATGTTGCCCACTGTTTCTGAAGTGTTGCGTCGTGTGCCGGATGGTCACCCCATCGTCACGGACCTGCAGGCGCCACTGCTGGTCGGCACCCAGCTTGGTCTGTTGCTGGCCCTGGTGCTCGGTGTTACGGCGCAGGTGGTGCATTTGCGCAGGCAGGGTGCTCGGGCGAATTGATAGGAATGGGCAATGTTGTGATCCGATCCGGCATGGTGCCCGAGCATCCATCGCCCTAGCATGGCCGCACCCTATCTGTTCAGGAGCGCGAGCCATGAATGCAGTCAAAACCCTGTTTATCACCGGTGTCAGCAGCGGCTTCGGCCAGGCCCTGGCCAAGCAAGCGTTGGCGGATGGGCATCGGGTGATCGGTACGGTCCGCAGTGAGTCCGCACGGGCGACGTTCGAAGCATTGGCAGCGGAGCGGGCCCACGGGGTGGTGCTCGATGTGACCGACTTCGATGCCATCGACCCGTTGGTCGCGGCGGTGGAGGCTCAATACGGCCCGGTGGATGTGCTGGTGAACAACGCCGGCTATGGCCATGAAGGCGTGTTCGAAGAGTCGTCGCTGGAGGACATGCGTCGGCAGTTCGAGGTGAATGTGTTTGGCGCGGTGGCGGTGACCAAGGCCTTTGTCCCGTATTTCCGCCAGCGGCGGGCGGGGCATATCGTCAATATCACTTCCATGGGCGGGCATATCACCATGCCGGGCATCGCTTATTACTGCGGCAGCAAATTTGCC
>DQAA01000351.1:0-1979 GCA_003523465.1 Pseudomonas sp. | reverse complement strand
GTGACCGCCGTGGCGCCGGGCTCGTTTCGCACCGACTGGGCCGGCCGCTCGATGCAGCGCACAGCGCGCAGCATCAATGACTACGACGCCACCTTCGACCCGGTGCGCAAAGCCCGTGAGGAAAAAAGCGGCCATCAACCCGGCGACCCGCAGAAAGCCGCCCGCGCCATGCTGACGCTGATCGCCAGCCCAAACCCGCCGGCGCACCTGCTGCTGGGGAGCGATGCACTGGCCCTGGTGCGTGACAAACTGCAGCGCACGGCCGAGAGTATTGAGCAATGGCAGGCACTCAGCCGTTCGACCGATGGCTGAGCTGTAAAGAGGGGGAGCAGTGACTAACAGCAAAGACCCGGGCAGCGCGCGCATGGTGCACCTGATGAGCCAGCTGGCACCGCTGGAGGGTTACAACCTGAGCCCCCTGGATGATGTGCGTTTTCTGCGCTCCAACCGTCCTCTCACGCGCACGCCGGTGCTCTATGAGCCCGGCATCGTCATCCTCTGCCAGGGTCGGAAACGCGGCTACCTGGGGGACGAAATCTACGTCTACGACGCCCAGCATTATCTGGTGGTATCGGTCCCGGTGCCCTTTACCATGGTGACCGATGCCAGTGAAGCGGAGCCGATGCTGGCGGTGTACCTGCGCCTGGATTTCACCCTGGCCGCCGAGCTGATCCAGCAGGTGGACGAGGTGCGCGGTTTCTCCACGGCCGAGCCGATGGGCATGTACGCCTCGCCAATGGACGAGCCACTGCGTCAGTCGACCCTGCGTTTTCTTGAAGTGATGGTCGACAGCAATGACGCGCAGATCCTTGGCCCGGCCCTGGTGCGCGAACTCTACTACCGCATCCTCAGTGGCGAACAAGGCGGCACCCTGCGTGCGGCCATGGCCCAGCAAGGCCAGTTCGGCAAGGTGACGCGGGCCATCCACAGAATCCACCGCTGCTACCACGAGCCACTGGACGTCGAAACCCTGGCCCGGGAGGCTCAGATGAGCGTGCCCAATTTTCACCTGCACTTTCGCAAAGTGACCGACAGCTCGCCGATGCAATACCTCAAGTCCACCCGGCTGCATCAGGCGCGGTTACTGATGTTGCGCAACGATTTGACGGCCGCCAAATCGGCGTTTCTGGTGGGCTATGAAAGCGCTTCGCAATTCAGTCGCGACTTCAAGCGGCTGTTTGGGCGTACGCCGCTGGCGGAGGTTGCCTGGATGAAAAGGGCCTATGCGTTGCCTGCACCGAAGGTGGTGTCGCCATTTGTGTCGTCGCATTGATGGGCGTGGGTATCTAGTGCGAGTCAGGTAGAGCGTGGCTTGTCGGACCGCCGAACCGCCGCGAAGGGCTGCAAAGCAGCCCCATTTGCTTAACTGACTGGCGTTAGAGCAGAGGCTCCCCAAATTTTCCTCACACCACCACCGCCTCCGACGCCCTCGACCGCCATGCAAACCCCAACACCATCAACAACCCCAACCCGGCCATCGCCGCCCCCGCCAGGGAAATCGCCGGGAAACCCAACCCCGCATTGATCACCGCGCCCCCCAGCGCCGCGCCGATCGCATTGCCAAAGTTGAACGCACCAATGTTCACCGCCGAGGCGAGATTAGGTGCGTCCTTGGCGGCTTCCATGACGCGCATCTGCAGCGGCGGCACCAGGGCGAAGCTGGCGATGCCCCAGATCAGGATGGCTACGGCGGCCGGCAGCGGCCAGCGCATCAGTACGGTGAACGCCAGCAGGACCAGGATGAGCACGCTCAGCGAGATGATCAGGGTGCGGTCGATCGAGCGGTCGGCGGCTTTGCCGCCCCACATGTTGCCCAGTGTCAGCCCGACGCCGAACAGCACCAGCATGGCGGTGATGAAGGCAGGGGAGGCGTGGGTCTCGTTGCTGAGGATCGGTGCGATGTAAGTGAAGACGGTGAACATGGCGCCCGAGCCGACGACGGTCAGGGCCAGCGCGGCCAGCACCGGGGCACGGCCCAG
>DQAA01000678.1 GCA_003523465.1 Pseudomonas sp. | reverse complement strand
CTCGACGCCGCGCGGGCACGCGCAGCGGTCGATGCAGCGCCGACGACCACCGCGGCTGCTGCGCATGAGGCCAAGGGGCAAGCAAGACGAAGCACCGCGCGGTCGCTGTAAGGCAACATCGAGCAAGTGCTCGATCGAGTGTCGGCGCGGGCACGTGGTCGCCAAGGCGAACGCCGGTAGACTGTACATGAGATGTGACCAACGACTGAAGGAGGTGGAGCGGTGCCGCGCGCTGATCTCCTCCTGGATCTCGTCGAAGCCGAACGCCGTGGCGACAGGGACCGTTTTAAGGTGCTCGTTGAGTCGGTGATCGCGGAAGAGCGTGCCAACCAGCATCACCTTCTGGCAGACCGCTTATCTCAACTCATCACCACGACGGGGCAGGGCCCTGTCCGTGATGACAGGGCGGCCGCCATCAGGGATCTCGTGCATGAAGTTGTCCCCAACCGTCGGCTGAGCGATCTTGAACTCGCGCCCGTCCCACACCGGGTCGTGACGGAGCTGATTGAAGAACAGAAGCGCGCAGAGTTGTTGCGGAGTTACGGCATTGAGCCACGGAATCGACTCTTGCTGTCTGGCCCTCCAGGCAATGGCAAGACGAGTGTTGCGGAAGCGGTCGCGACGGAGTTGATGCTGCCGTTCTACGTGATTCGCTATGAGGGTGTGATGTCGAGTTTCCTTGGCGAAACGGCCGCACGCCTCGATAATGCCTTTGAATTCGCACGCACTCGTCGTTGTGTTCTGTTCTTCGATGAGCTGGATACCATCGCCAAGGAGCGAGCGGACGAGCATGAAACTGGCGAGATAAAGCGAGTGGTTTCCACATTGCTTCTCCAAATCGACCGACTCCCACCGCATGTAATATTCATCGGGGCGACGAATCACGGCGAGTTGTTGGATAGAGCGGCATGGCGGAGGTTCCAGATTAGAACGGAGCTAGAACCTCCAAGTCGATCTCAAGCTACGAGATTCCTGGAGCGGCTTGCCGATCGTTTCGGTGGAGACCTTGGATTTGCTCCAAGGACTCTGGCGGACAAGTTGGCTGGCGCAAGCTTCGCCGAACTGGAGGAGTTTGCGCTCGATGTCCGCAGACGTGCCGTGCTGGAACTTCCAGATGTGAATCTTCGGAAAATCGTCCAGGAGCGGCTTGAACATCGCCGGGGAGAGGCGAGCTGGTGACGGCCGACCGTAGGCCGCTCCTGGCGTTTGGACCACCAGTTGCTAGTGCTCGACCAAAGCAGGCGCTACGAAGCCTTCCGCGCTTGTCCAGGCCGGGAGCGGCTCNNAGGGCGAGCGGCTGACGCCACAGTTCAAGGTCCTCAAAGATGCGTTCGCGAGCGAGCGTGCTCGGCTGAGCCTCGAAGCGCCCGATGAGATCGACCCGGCACTCGTTGTCGTGTTCGATTTGGCTGGAACCGTCAAAGATTTTCAAAACGCGATAAACCGCGTCGAAGGTTTGGAGTTTCTATCGGAACTCGTCGCCGACCGCTCCACTCCTGACGACGACTTTCACATGGTTGAACGTACTGGTGAACGAACGGACAAACGCGTAGCGCACTCTCTATACCTTGTCATGTCGAACTCAAAGGCTATTGACGAATTGCTTCGTCTCTTCACACTGTGGCAGGCAGGCCCGTCGGCAGCGTTCGAGTATGGTCTCGGAAAGTTCAAGGCTGCGTTCGAGCAACTCACTGCGATCCGTCGATGGAGCGCTGAGGACCGCATCCGAGAGACTGGCCTTCTTGAGAGGTGGGAAGAGACTGTCAGCATGATCGGGCAGTCGGTCAGCACTGTGCTGGTCGAAGTCGAGCTGTGGCATCGTCGGAACTCTGAACAGCGGACGTTAGCTGAAGCCCATGTCGAACACATCGTCACCTCAAGTGGTGGTCGTGTCGTGGACCGGTCACAAATTGTCGAGATTGAATACCATGCGTTATTGGTCGAGCTTCCGATCCAGCAGGTTCAATATGTGCTTGCCAACGGGGCCGAGGCGATACGC
Organism: Pseudomonas sp.; assembly: GCA_003523465.1. Classification (GTDB taxonomy): domain Bacteria; phylum Pseudomonadota; class Gammaproteobacteria; order Pseudomonadales; family Pseudomonadaceae; genus Aquipseudomonas. The sequence goes on along the minus strand of DQAA01000678.1, from coordinate 1,865 downwards.
CTCCTCGCGAGTGATGATGTCATGTTTGTGAGCCCCTTCACGCCGATGAGCGTTTCTCCAACTACTCTTGAGCCAGAGGCGTTGACCGACCTGCTACCCGCCGAGCGGAGTGACGGCAAACCTCGGGTAGCTTTGCTCGACGGGCTGCCGTTTGCAAACCATGTCGCGCTCCAGGGGCGTCTCCTGATCGACGATCCCGACGGATTGGGCGAAGCTTATCCTGTCGCTGCACGTCACCACGGAACAGCGATGGCATCGCTCATCATTCATGGTGATATCACAGAAGGTTCGGAACCTCTTGACCGTCCCCTATACGTCCGACCAATCCTCCGACCCCATGAGTTCATTGCTGGGCAGGAGCAGGTAGTCCCGGATCGTCTACTTCCTGATCTGCTTCATCGCGCAATCAGACGGATGATGGTCGGCGAGGGCAATCAACCTGCCGCAGCGCCGAGCGTCCGGGTTGTCAACTTGTCTATTGGGGCGCAGACGCGAGCGTTGACACGAATAATGAGTCCGGCTGGACGGCTTTTGGACTGGCTCGCAAGCTCTTACAACCTTCTTTTTGTCGTAAGTGCGGGGAATCACGTAGACGAGCTCACGATTCCCAGCGAGGCCACGCGTGACGTCGCCGCGGCCCGTGTTGCTGCGACGCGCGCCGTGTACGGTTCCGGCCTCCTCCGTGGCATCCTGCCGCCCGGTGACGCGCTCAATGCGCTAACTGTCGGTGCGAGTCACTCTGATGCACTCGGTGAGGTTGAGGCGACCGACACTGTGTGGGACATCACTCGGCCGGATGCTCCAGCTCTCTATGAAGCTGTTGGGCCTGGTGTCGACCGATCCATCAAGCCCGACTTGCATCACAGTGGTGGCCGTGCGCTTTACACGCGACCAGTCATCGATCCAAATCAGGAACGAGTGTCGATCTCCCTGGCGCGCACCGGCGCAACTGGGCCGGGGCAACAAGTAGCGGCTCCAGGAACTGGTGGTGCCGTCAACCGCACGGCGTTTACGCACGGCACTAGCAATGCGACCGCCCTCGTGACCCGCGAAGCCAGCAGAATCTTCGACATCCTCGAAGCTGACCAGCCTGACGCTGAGGATGCCCCGCTGCCGGACCCGCAGTACCATCCACTTCTTGCTCGGGCCCTTCTCGCTCATGCAAGCAGCTGGGGAATCTGGGAGGAGACGCTCCGTCATGATTTGGGCCTCAGCGGCCAGGAAGCGCGTCGTCAGCTGACCGCCATGCTCGGGTATGGTCGTCTCGATTTGGATCGACTCGCTACGGCTGCGACCAACCGGGCGGTGATGCTCGCTGGTGGTCATATCGGGCGAAACGAGCGACATACTTACGAGGTTCCTCTGCCAATCTCGCTGCGCGCGAAGGCGGAGTGGCACCGCTTCACGATCACCCTCGCGTTCGCGGCACCAACCGTCGGTCAGCTGGCTCGATATCGCAGTGCGAAGGTCTACTTCAGTACGCCGGATACGAAGCTTGCAGGTGGAGATCGTTCGGATGCCGAGCGCAACGCAGTTCGAAGGGGGAGTCTTCAGCACGAGATAGTGCAGGGATCCCGGGCGATGTCCTTCGTCGAAGGAGATAGTTTTCCAATACACGTGGAATGCATGGATGATGCTCAACGACTTCCTACCAGTAGCACAATCCGATATGCGTTAGTTGTTTCCGTCGAGACCGCAGAACGAACGTCAAACACGATCTACGAAGAGGTACGTGACCGTCTGCGTGCACGCGCCCTTGTCCAGAATCGCATCAGACCATAGCTGCGCCCGCGTCCACCTTCCTGCGTGGGCCACGTGTTTGTTCGTCCCACGCGGTGGCCCTGGGCTGACCCCGTCTGGTAGGT
>DQAA01000679.1 GCA_003523465.1 Pseudomonas sp. | reverse complement strand
GACCAGCGACAGGAGGATCACCCCCGCCGCGATGAAGATCAGCAAGTCTCGTTCCGGGAAGCCGGTGCCAGCGCTGATCAGCAGCGGCACCGACATCACACCCGCCAGGGTCACCGCCCCCCGCACCCCGCCAATGGTCAGCAGCCAGCAGGAGCGCGCATCCGGCAGCAGCACCAGGTCCGCCTTGCCGCGCCAGCGCCGGACCTGGCCGATCAGACGCCAGATGCTCTGCACCCAGACGAAACGCAACATCACCAGTACGGCGAAGATCGCCAGCACATCCAGGCAGCGCCAGGCCAGCGCCGGCCACAGCGAGGCCTCGTGGCTGGTGACGGCCTTGACGATGTCCGGCAGTTGCAGGCCGAGCAGGAGGAAGATCAGGCCATTGAAGGCGAACTCCAGCAGCGACCAGACGCTGCGGTTGAGCAGGCGGGTGCTGGTCTGCCGCGGCAGCAGGTCGAGCCAGCTCTGCATCATCCCCGCCGCTACCGCCGAGAGGATGCCCGACGCCCCCAGCCGTTCGGCCAGCACGTAGGCGGCGAAGGGCAACAGCAGCATGAACACCACATGGGTGGCCGGATCATCCCAGCTACGGGCGATCATCCAGGCCCGCAGGCGCCCCACCAGCCAGCTCAGGGCAACGCCGATGGCCAGGCCGCCGATGGCCACGAGCACGAAGGTCAAGCTTGCTTCGGTCAGGGAAAACACCCCGGTAATGGCGGCCGCCAGGGCGAACTTGAAGGTCACCAGGCCCGACGCGTCGTTCATCAGCGCCTCGCCCTGGAGCATGTGCATCAACGGTGTCGGCAGGCGATCCTGGGTGATGGCGGACACCGCCACGGCGTCGGTGGGCGACAGCACTGCCGCGAGGGCGAAGGCCACCGGCAACGGAATGCTCGGGATGATCCAGTGAATGAAGCAGCCGGCGCCCACCACGGTGAACAGCACCAGGCCCACGGCAAGGGTCAGGATCGGGCCGCGCAGGCGCCAGAGTTCGCGCTTGGGCATGCGCCAGCCATCGGAAAACAGCAGCGGCGGCAGAAACAGGAAGAGGAACAGCTCCGGGTCCAGGGCGACGTGCAGCCCCAGGGTCGGCCAGGCCAGCAACGCCCCGGCGGCGATCTGCACCAGCGGCAAGGGCAGCGGAATCATCCGGCCCACCAGCTTGGAGACACTGACCAGCATCAGCAGGATGAGGACGGTATAGGCTGACTGCATGTGGCGTGTTTCCCTGTTCGATTCGAAAGCTTCCCTGGCCGCGCTGGACATCGGCGGGCCATTGGACACATATAGTAACGAGCTGTGCCCCCGGCAGGCCGCTGCACCTAAGTCGCAAGCTGCCGGGCATTATGTAACACCATGCTACACAACAGGATTATTCAAAAAGCGCTGCTATAACACCGCAACCGTGAATACAAGGAAGGCCCCGATGAGCACAGCACTGAAGAACGATAGCCCCGATCGCGCCTTGCTCGTGATCGATATCCAGAACGACTTCACCCCCGGCGGCGCCCTCGAAGTCCCACGCGGCGACGAGATCGTTCCGCTGGTCAACCAGATCGCCCTGGGCTTTCGCAATGTGGTCCAGGCCCAGGACTGGCATCCGGCCGGGCATATCTCCTTTGCCTCCAGCCACCCCGGCAAGGAACCCTACGACATCATCGAACTGCCCTACGGTCCCCAGGTGCTATGGCCGGACCACTGCATCCAGGGCAGTCACGGCGCCGAGTTCCACCCCGGCGTAAACCTGCCGCACACCCAGCTGATCGTGCGCAAGGGCGGCAACCCGCTGGTGGACAGCTACTCGGCGTTCTATGAAGCCGACCAGCAGACCACCACCGGCCTGGCCGGCTATCTGCGCGAGAAAAAGATCGATACCGTCTTTGTCGTGGGCCTGGCCCTGGACTTCTGCGTGGCCTGGACCGCCCTCCACGCACGCCGCGAAGGCTTTGCCACCTATGTGGTGCTGGATGCCTGCCGGGCCATCGACAACGACGGCTCGCTGGAGAACGCCATGAACGAGATGCTGCGCGCCGGGGTGGTTTTCATCGAGTCCCGGCAATTGCTCGGCAACGCCTGAAAACTCGTCGGTCAGAAGGCGGCGCCGCAGCCGTGGCGCCGTGCCGATTGTTACCGCATAATCCCGCCCACCCCAATTTTCGAGGAGTTGCGGGGTCGCCCCGGGCAAGCCCGACGGCCCTTGAAGTTCAATGGCTTACATTCTCTACGGCATCAAAGCCTGTGACACGATGAAAAAAGCGCGTACCTGGCTTGAGGAAAAAGCCATCGGCTACGACTTCCACGACTACAAGACCCAGGGCATCGACCGCGACAGCCTGAACCGCTGGTGCGACGAGCACGGTTGGGAAAAGATCCTGAACCGCGCCGGCACCACCTTCCGCAAGCTCGAAGACGCGCAGAAAGCCGACCTCGACCAGGCTCGGGCGGTGGAACTGATGCTCGCCCAACCGTCGATGATCAAGCGCCCGGTCCTCGACCTCGGCGACAAGACCCTGGTGGGTTTCAAACCGGACCTGTACGCGGCCGCCCTGCAATAAGCCGCCCGCTTTCAACCAATTTCAGTACGAGGTAACCGCATGTCCAATTCCCTGTTCAGCCTGGCCTTCGGTGTCGGCACCCAGAACCGCCAAGGCGCCTGGCTGGAAGTCTTCTACGCCCAGCCCCTGCTCAACCCGTCCGCCGACCTGGTCGCCGCAGTCAGCCCGCTGCTGGGCTACGAGGGCGGTAACCAGGCCATCGCCTTCAGCCCGTCCCAGGCCGGTCAACTGGCCGAAGTGGTCAAGTCGATTNNGGAAAGCAGCAAGCCGCTGGTCGCCACCCTGCTGGCCGAGGACGCTACCCTCAGCTCCACCCCGGAAGCCTACCTGAAGCTGCACCTGCTCTCGCACCGCCTGGTCAAGCCCCACGGCCTGAGCCTGGCCGGCATCTTCCCGCTGCTGCCGAACGTCGCCTGGACCTCCCAGGGCGCCGTCGACCTGGGCGAGCTGGCCGAAGCGCAACTGGAAGCGCGCCTGAAGGGCGAGCTGCTGGAAGTGTTCTCGGTGGACAAGTTCCCGAAGATGACCGACTACGTCGTGCCGAGCGGCGTGCGTATCGCCGACAGTGCCCGTGTTCGCCTGGGCGCCTACATCGGCGAAGGCACCACGATCATGCACGAGGGCTTCGTCAACTTTAACGCCGGCACCGAAGGCCCGGGCATGATCGAAGGCCGCGTGTCCGCGGGCGTCTTCGTCGGCAAGGGTTCGGACCTGGGCGGCGGCTGCTCGACCATGGGCACCCTGTCGGGCGGCGGCAACATCATCATCAAGGTCGGCGAAGGCTGCCTGATCGGCGCCAACGCCGGTATCGGCATCCCGCTGGGCGACCGCAACACCGTCGAAGCCGGCCTGTACATCACCGCTGGCACCAAGGTGCAACTGCTCGACGAGCAGAACCAGCTGGTGAAAGTGGTCAAGGCCCGCGACCTGGCCGGCCAGACCGACCTGCTGTTCCGTCGTAATTCGGTCACCGGCGCCGTGGAATGCAAGACCCACAAGTCGGCCATCGAGCTGAACGAAGCGCTGCACGCCCACAACTAAGTGGTACGATCGGGTCTGGCCATTCGCCAGACCCGATATTCAGGCCCTACGAACATGTTCCAACCCTCTTCCTGGCGCGCGGATTTTCCCGCCATCGCCGCCCTGCACCGCCAGCACCAGACCTATCTGGACAGCGCGGCCACCACGCAAAAACCCCAGGCCCTGCTCGATGCCCTGAACCATTACTACGTTCATGGCGCGGCCAATGTGCACCGTGCCCAGCATTTGCCCGGCGCTCTCGCGACCCAGGCTTTCGAGGCCAGCCGCGACAAGGCGGCCGCCTGGCTGAATGCCGGAGCCAGCGGGCAGATCGTCTTCACCCACGGTGCCACCTCGGCACTCAACCTGCTCGCCTACGGTCTTGAACACCGTTTCGAAGCCGGCGAGGAAATCGCGGTCAGCGCCCTCGAACACCACGCCAACCTGCTGCCCTGGCAACAGCTGGCCAAGCGTCGCGGCCTCAAGCTGGTGATCCTGCCGCTGGCGGACAGCGGCCAGATCGATGTGGAGGCCGCCCTGCAACTGATCGGCCCGCGCACCCGGGTCCTGGCCGTCAGCCAGCTGTCCAACGTGCTCGGCACCTGGCAACCGCTGCAGCCCTTGCTCAACCACGCTCA
>DQAA01000452.1 GCA_003523465.1 Pseudomonas sp. | reverse complement strand
CGCCTGCCCCTACCACCCATTCCGTCAATCGTTCTTTTTTTCGAACGCCCCCTTGTCCTTTTAACGGCTTGCTCCTAGGATCTCGTTCGAGATTTCAAACGCTCGACGCCTGCGAGTGGAACATTGGCCCGGTTCCGGTGCCTCAATTCCTACAGGCAAGCGCCCTGCAGGGCGCTTACTCAACTACCAATAATTCGCGCCGTCCGTGCACGGTGTTCAAGGGAAGTCGACATGCAGCTCAAAGACGCTCAGTTGTTCCGTCAGCAAGCCTTCATCAACGGTGAGTGGCTGGATGCGGACAGTGGCCAGACCATCAAGGTGACCAACCCGGCCACCGGCGAAGTCATTGGTACCGTGCCGAAGATGGGCGCTGCCGAAACCCGCCGTGCCATCGAAGCCGCCGACAAGGCCCTGCCGGCCTGGCGTGCACTGACCGCCAAGGAACGTGCCGGCAAGCTGCGCCGCTGGTTCGAGCTGATGATCGAGAACCAGGACGACCTGGCTCGCCTGATGACCACCGAACAAGGCAAGCCGCTGGCCGAAGCCAAGGGCGAAATCGCCTACGCCGCTTCCTTCATCGAGTGGTTCGCCGAAGAAGCCAAGCGCGTCTACGGCGACGTCATCCCTGGCCACCAGCCGGACAAGCGCCTGATCGTCATCAAGCAGCCGATCGGCGTTACCGCCGCCATCACCCCGTGGAACTTCCCGGCCGCGATGATCACCCGTAAAGCCGGTCCGGCCCTGGCCGCTGGCTGCACCATGGTGCTGAAACCCGCTTCGCAGACCCCTTACTCCGCCCTGGCCCTGGTCGAGCTGGCTACCCGTGCCGGCATCCCGGCTGGCGTGCTGAGCGTGATCACCGGCAGCGCCGGCGAAGTCGGTTCCGAGCTGACCGGCAACTCCCTGGTTCGCAAGCTGTCCTTCACCGGCTCGACCGAAATCGGTCGCCAGCTGATGGAAGAATGCGCCAAGGACATCAAGAAGGTTTCCCTGGAACTGGGCGGTAACGCGCCGTTCATCGTGTTCGACGACGCTGACCTGGACAAGGCAGTGGAAGGCGCGATCATTTCCAAGTACCGCAACAACGGCCAGACCTGCGTCTGCGCCAACCGCATCTACGTGCAGGACGGTGTCTACGACGCCTTCGCCGAGAAGCTGAAAGCCGCGGTCGCCAAGCTGAAGATCGGCAACGGTCTGGAAGAAGGCACCACCACCGGCCCGCTGATCGACGGCAAGGCCGTTGCCAAGGTCCAGGAGCACATCGAAGACGCCGTCTCGAAGGGCGCCAAGGTTCTGTCCGGCGGCAAGCTGATCGAAGGCAACTTCTTCGAGCCGACCATCCTGGTCGACGTGCCGAAGACTGCCGCTGTCGCCAAAGAAGAGACCTTCGGCCCGCTGGCGCCGCTGTTCCGCTTCAAGGACGAGGCCGAAGTCATCGCCATGTCCAATGACACCGAATTCGGCCTGGCTTCGTACTTCTATGCCCGCGACATGAGCCGTGTGTTCCGTGTTGCCGAAGCGCTGGAATACGGCATGGTCGGCATCAACACCGGCCTGATCTCCAACGAAGTCGCGCCGTTCGGTGGTATCAAGGCGTCGGGCCTGGGCCGTGAAGGTTCCAAGTACGGCATCGAGGACTACCTGGAAATCAAATACCTGTGCCTCAGCATCTGAGTCGCGGTTAAGGCTTTACCTCTGCCAGCGGGGCGCGAGAGCGACGTCTCGCTGGCCTTTTTTACACAGGAATACCCGGCGGCCCGGGCCACGCCAGCAGTCGATCAACGAATACTGCCTGCCGTGAATACCGGTCGCCACTCTGAACTCGCCGCCTGATCGGCGAACTGAGGACTTTATGAGCAAGACCAACGAATCCCTGATGCAGCGTCGCGTCAACGCCGTTCCACGTGGCGTCGGCCAGATCCACCCGATCTTCGTCGATACCGCGAAGAACTCCACCGTGATCGACGTTGAAGGCCGCGAACTGATCGACTTCGCCGGCGGCATCGCAGTACTGAACACCGGTCACCTGCACCCGAAAGTGGTCGCGGCTGTCCAGGAACAACTGACCAAGGTCAGCCACACCTGCTTCCAGGTCCTGGCCTACGAGCCTTACGTCGAGCTGTGCGAGAAGATCAACGCTCGCGTTCCAGGCGACTTCGACAAGAAGACCCTGCTGGTCACCACCGGCTCCGAAGCCGTTGAAAACGCCGTCAAGATCGCCCGTGCCGCCACCGGCCGCGCTGGCGTGATCGCCTTCACCGGCGGCTACCACGGTCGCACCATGATGACCCTGGGCCTGACCGGTAAAGTCGTGCCTTACTCCGCAGGCATGGGCCTGATGCCAGGCGGCATCTTCCGCGCACTGTTCCCGAATGAGCTGCACGGCGTGAGCGTCGACGAGTCGATCGCTTCCATCGAGCGCATCTTCAAGAACGACGCCGAGCCACGTGACATCGCCGCCATCATCATCGAGCCAGTCCAGGGCGAAGGCGGTTTCCTGCCTGCTCCGAAAGAGCTGATGAAGCGCCTGCGCGCCCTGTGCGACCAGCACGGCATCCTGCTGATCGCCGACGAAGTGCAAACCGGCGCTGGCCGTACCGGCACCTTCTTCGCCATGGAACAGATGGGCGTCGCGCCTGACCTGACCACCTTCGCCAAATCCATCGCTGGCGGCTTCCCGCTGGCCGGTGTGTGCGGCAAGGCCGAGTACATGGACGCCATCGCCCCAGGCGGCCTGGGCGGCACCTACGCCGGTTCGCCGATCGCTTGCGCCGCGGCCCTGGCCGTGATCGAAGTGTTCGAGGAAGAGAAACTGCTGGAGCGCAGCCAGGCTGTCGGCGAGCATCTGGTCGCTGGCCTGAAGGCCATCCAGGCCAAGCACCCGATCATCGGTGACGTGCGCGCCCTGGGCTCGATGATCGCCATCGAAGTCTTCGAGAAAGGCACCCACACTCCGAACGCTGCTGCCGTGAACTCGGTAGTTGCCAAGGCGCGTGACAAGGGTCTGATCCTGCTGTCCTGCGGCACCTACGGCAACGTCCTGCGGATCCTGGTTCCGCTGACCGCCGAAGACGCGCTGCTGGACAAAGGCCTGGCAATCATCGAAGAGTGCTTCGCTGAACTCGCCTGATTTGTGATGCGTTAGAAAAAACCCGCTTCGGCGGGTTTTTTTTCGTCTCCGTGATGAACTTTGGGCGCTAAGGTTTCTAAGGGTTACAGGAGAGGTACCGGAAGGTACGCTGGAGCGCGTGATCGTTGTAAGGAGATTCCGATGAGTGCTGCAAACCCCGCCACCGCGCCCAAGGTGATGATTGCCGAGGGCGACCCCTGGGTGCGGGACATGCTGACCCAGATGCTGCTCAGCGTGCGCTGCGACGCTGACGTGAAGGTCTGTGCCAATGGCAGTGAAGCGCTGGACGGTCTGGCCGGCAAGCCCGACCTGATCATCGCCGCCCGTGAGCTGCCCGGCCTGGATGGCCTCGACCTGCTGCGCAAGGTACGTTCGCGGCCGCGCACGCCGGCGTTG
>DQAA01000561.1 GCA_003523465.1 Pseudomonas sp. | reverse complement strand
CCCGGGCGCCGGCCAGCCGCTGGTGGACACCCGCTACGAGTACAGCGCCAACAACTTCCTCGGTCGCAATGCGCCCGGCCTGAGCTGGCAGGACAACGGCCTGGACAACCTGTACAAGGTGCTCTCCGACTACACCTACTTCTCCATCGAAAAGCTCTGGGACACCGATTCCGAAAAGGCCCGGCGCACCATCACCCGCACCTTCAACCGCTTCCACCTGAGTACCGAGGAGCGCACCGAACAGGGCGACTGCGTGCAGCGCGTCGAAACCGAATACCACCTGCTCGCCGGGGAAGCCTTCGAGGACCAGCCGGAAAAGTGCCAGTTGCCCAAGACCGTGACCCATGCCTGGCACCGCACGAGCGAGTCGGGGAAGGAGCGCAAGGATGTGCGGCACACCGATTACGACCGGCACGGCAATGAAATCCTGCGCATCGAAGCCAACGGTGTCAGCGAAGCCAGCGAGTACTATCCACTCGGCGGGAGCGACGGCTGCCCGGCCGATCCCCAGGGTTTCGTCCGCCACCTGAAGGAGAAGGTCGTGACCCCGGCGCCGTCCGAATACGGCGATGCCCCGGTCCTGCGCCATGCTTACCGCTACGCCAGCCATCCGCCGGTCAGCGGCGCCAGCACGCCGTGGGTGGCACTGGTCGAGGAAACCCTGTTCCAGGTCAGCGGCAATGTCGAACTGCAGAAACTGCGCACCCACTACGCCATCCAGCCCGCCAACGGTTTCCTGCACGGGCGCAAGGCAAAGAGCGAAGTCTTCCTCGGCGGCAAGGGCACCTTCAGCGACTTCTTCTACACCAGGCCCCAGGGCCGCCGGGCCGCCGAACCGGTGTTGCGCACCACGGAAATTCTCAGCACCAGCTTCGACGCGACGACCAAGACCATCATCCGCGAAAGCTCGCTGATCAACGGCGAACCCCTGCTCGACCTGGATGACAACGATGTCGAAGTCGCCTATGTCTACGACCCCCTGGGCCGGGTGATCGAGGAAACGGTCGCCCCCGGCAGCGACTACCAGGCCACCCGCAGCTACGAGTACATCCTCGTTGCCGAGACCGGCGGCAGCGCCAGCCAGACCGTCAACGACGTCAAGCAGGTGCGCACCCGCAGCCACGTCGATGGCCTGCAGCGGTTGGTGCGCGAAGAGCGCCAGGACCCCGGCAAGACCTTCCGCGAGATCTACCTCGCCCGGCATGACGCCTTCGGCCACCAGGTGGAAAGCACCGAGATCGACTGGCTGGACGATGAGGATCGTCCTCTCGTCAGCCAGTACGGCTACGACGACTGGGACCTGCAGGCCAGCCTCACCGATGTGGACNNGTCACCCGCCACACCCTCAACGATCCGGTGGCGCGGGAGGTCCAGACCTGGCGCGACGGCGAAGGCCGCACCATCACCCGCAGCAACCCGTTCGACAAACCCGACAGCGTCGAGCGCCTGGACCTCGAAGGCGAAAGCTACAGCCAGCACCTGTACTTCTACGATGGCCTGGGCCGCACCCATCACGACCTCGATGAAATGCAGAACTTCCGGTACTACCAGTACGACGCCTTCGATCGCATGACACTCAGCGGCCTGCCCGACGGCACCGAGGTGGAGCGCCGCTATGCCGGCCACAGCCGCAAGGAACTGCCGACCTGGATCGGGGTGGATGGCAAGGTGATCGGCGAGCAGGACTTCGATGGACTGGGCCGTCGGCTCTGGCTCGAAGTCGGCTCGGCGCGTGACGAATACCACTACGAAGGCAGCCAGTCGCGCCCTGGCGAACACCTCACCCCGGCCGGTGAAAGCATCGCCTTCACCTACGCCCCGCAACTGACCACCGAGCCTGTCTCCCTGATGGCCGAGGATGAAGCCAGCTACACCTACGACGCCCTCGACGCACGCTTGCGCGTGGCACAGAACAGCCGCGGCCGGCGGGAATTCGACTACGACGCGGCGAACCACCCGAGCGTCGAGCGCTGGTGCGACGGCGACACCACCTGGACCGCCCGCTACAGCCACTCGCGCCTTGGACGGCAGTGGCTGCACGAGGACATCAACGGCCTGGAAACCCGCAGCGACTACGACCTGGCCGGGCGCCTGGAGCATGTAAAGCAAGGGCAGATCGAGGTGGACTACAGCTACGACAGCCTGTCCCGACCCTACCTGACCCGTTGCCACGACCTCGACAGCGGCAGCGAACTGGTCACCACCCTGGCCTTCGACGATTGGGGCCGGGAGGTTTCCCGCACCCTGGCGCTGAGCGGCCAGCCGACCCGGTCCATCACCCAGGCCTATCGCCCGGACGATCGCCTGAGCAGCCGCCATCAGCAAAGCGCCGGGCAGACCCTGCTGCTGGAGACCTTCGCCTACGACGAACGCGGTCGTCTCACCCACCACGTCTGCTCGGGCACGCAACTGCCGATGGACCGCTTTGGCAATGCCATCACCGAACAGAGCTTCGACTTCGATGCGCTGGACAACCTGCGCGAGGTCTACACCCGCTTCGCCGATGGCAGCGAAGACACCTGCACCCGCTCCTTCGCCACGAACGACCCGTGCCAATTGGTAAAGCTGGTGCATACCCACGCCGACTACCCTGCCAGCCTGGACCTCGACTACGACGCCAACGGCAACCTGCTGGTCGACGAGCAGGGCCGGGCCCTGGCGTACGACCGCCAGAACCGCCTGTTGCAGGTCAAGAACCCGAACGGCCAGGTGCTGGTCGACTATCACTACGACGCCCACAACCAACTGTGCGGCGAAGACCGGGGCAGCGCCGCCCACGTCCTGCGCTTCTACCAGGACGATCGCCTCGACTGCACCGTGCAGGGCACCACCAGGATCAGCTACCTGCACACTCAGGGCCGGCCGCTGGCGCAGCAGCAGGTGGATTCACCGGACGGCACCCTGCTCCTGCTCACCGGCGCCAGCAACAGCGTGCTTGGCGAGGGCCAGCAGCAGACCCTGCGCGAAACCCGCTACAGCGCCTTTGGCGAACGCAGCGACGCCAGCCTGCAGTGCCCGCTGGGCTTCAACGGCGAGGTCCGCGACCAGCAGACCGGGTGGTACCTGCTGGGCAAGGGCTACCGGGCCTACAACCCCTACCTGATGTGCTTCCATAGCCGCGACTTCCTCAGCCCGTTCGAAGCCGGCGGCATCAATGGCTACATGTACTGCGCCGGGGACCCGGTCAACTTCCGCGACCCGACCGGGCACTTCTTCGACTTCCTGCCGTCCTGGATGACCCCGGTGATGAAATGGGGCGGCCTCGCACTGGGCGCGATCGGCGTCGCCATCTCGCTCGGCGCGCTCGTCACACCGGGGATCGGCTTGATGGCGGCGTTCATGAAAGCCAGCACCCTGACCCAGATATCGACCGTGGCCAGCGTGGTTTCCGCAGGTACTGGCGTGGGATCCGTCATGGCCAAGGACGAGCAGACCAGCAACGTGCTGGGAACCGTGTCGTTCGTGACAGGCCTGGTCGGAGTCGCGGTCGGGCTCAAGGCACTCCCCAACGCGTTGAAGAAAAAGGCGCTGAACACGACCACGGTAGCGGATGACCTTCCTCAGGCTACGACACCCAACCCCGTCGTCAACAACCTCGATGATGCAGCCTCGTCGCTGTCAGCACCGCAATCCTCGGGCAACGTCACGACCTCTTCTTCCCCACCTGCGGCACCGTCCCCGCCCCAGGCACCGTCGGTCACACAGAACGCAACGCAGTTGCACATGCAGGACAGCCAGGCCATCTCTGCCTCACGACAATCGGGTGCTCCTCCCGAGAACACCTTGAGCAAGGTGAGAAACCCTGCCTCAGGACGCCGAAACTCGATCTAGGCATCAGCCAGGGCCCGGGCCCTGGCTGATTCGGTTCAGGGCACCAGGTTCAGATCCAGGCCCTGGAAGTTCAGCCAGGTCTCGCCGTCATCGAAACTCACCGCCGCGTGCAGGCGGAAGGTCGCGTTCATCTGCAACCGTTCCAGTGCCGCTCTCGGCAGTGTGGCCGTCACCGGCTCGCGGTCCTTGGCCACGGGTGCAGATTCCAGGACATCGCTGCGCACCGGGCTACCGCCGCTGTCGAGCCCGGTCATCCACAGGTTGATGCGCATGCTCGCCGCCAGCCATTTGTACTGCCAGGGCGGCAGGTTCAGATCGGCACCGGCGGACGGCACCGCCGCCAGGCTGAGCTTGCCCAGGCTGGATTGCGCGCAGCCGACCTTGGTGGTCTGGATGGTGGAAATCTTCAGCACGTAGACCTCGGAAACCTCGGCCTCGCCAACGGGGAATTCCACGCTGTAATGGATGTTCACCTCGCGATTGAAATTGGCCGGGAAGGTCTCTGGCGGAATCCTGAAATCCCAGCCGCCCACGGTGATCGGCGACGAGGCGATATACGAGCCCTCCTCGCCGAAGCCCTGCCAGTGCACGGTGAGCTGGGCACTGTCGATATCGTCCTGGGGCTCCACCCGCACGGTCATTCCGCTGGCGCTGTTGATCGGACTGATACTTCCCGGATTACCGGGCTGGGCATCGACCACCCAGGGGAAGGGCCGCAATTGCGGCGGCTCGATGTTCACCTTCAGTTGCTGCGCCGCCGAAAGCCGTGACGGGTTGCCCGCCCGGTCGCACAGAACGTAGGTGACCATGAAGGTGCCGTTGCCCTCGGCCTCGATCCGGTCGCCGTCGAAGACCACTTCCAGCGCATCGGTCAGCTCCACCTCGTGGAACAGGTCCTCGCCCCACGGGCCCTCTTCCCAGTAGCAGAGAATCCGGTCGCCGGGCTGGAAGTCATAGGCCGGCACCTCTGCGACCACCTTGTTGTCGTTGTTGTCCAGGTAACGCCGGGTGATGCCGATCTGCACCACCTCCACGGGGAATTTCAGCTTGGCCGGGCTGGTCGGCGCGTGTGGCTCGGTGGTGTCGATGGTGACGGTCAAGGCTTCGGAGTCGAGGCTGTCGCCGGCACTGTCGAGCACGCTGTAGCGCAACTCGTGTACGCCTTCCTTGAGCTGCGCGACAGGCAGCAGGATGAACAGCTCGTTATCCGGTACGGCGCCGGACCAGTCTTTTTCCGCGACCACCGCGCCGTTCCACAGCAGCTTGAGGGTCTGGGCGCCGGCGTCATCGCTCCAGCGGGCCACGTCGACGCGCAACGGCGCACCCAGTACCTCGACCGGAAGCAGGTTTTCCTGGCCGCCCGGAATATCCGGCAGCGCAGCGGGGACGGTGGCGGGCGGCAAAACGGAGGGGGGAATGTGGGTCATGCCAGTGCACTCGAGGGTCAATGGAGGCTTCATTGAACCGCTGCGTGGTGCGGGGCGAAACTGACAAAAATATCAGGTGGGAAAGCACCACCAACGGCATCGGCGACACCGTTGGCGGGCTCGGAGGCTCAAGGGTGACGCAGGCTGCGCAAGCTCATCAGCCCTGCCAGCGGTGCATCGCCTTCCAGCTCGGCCAGGCTGGCCGTGCTCATCGGCTCGCCGGACTGCCGGCTGCCATTCACCAGCAGCCCGAGCAGCGTACTGACCAGGGGTTGATGGCTGACCAGCAGGACGTTGTCCAGGCCCAGGGCATCGAGTCGGTCCAGGGCGCGATCGGGATCGCTGTCCGGGGTCAGCCAGGGCACGGTCAGCACGTCCTTATCGAAACCCAGTGCCTGCTGCACCAGCTGCGCCGTCTGCTGCGCCCGCACATAGGGGCTGGCGACGATCGCATCGAGGGGCTGGCCAAGCAGGTGGGCGGCGCTGCGCAGTACCTGCTTGCGGCCATGCTCGGTGAGGTTGCGCTGGTCGTCGCTGCGAGC
>DQAA01000560.1:1173-5358 GCA_003523465.1 Pseudomonas sp. | reverse complement strand
GGCTCGGCGCCGGGGCCGGCAACACGCCGATGGAAGTGCTGGTGGCGGTGTGCGAGCGCATGGGCATCGAGACCGGCGTGAACCTGTTCCAGATCCAGGACGTGGCCGAGGACCTGGTGGTGCCGATCATGGACTTCCCCATCCGCAGCGACCGCGATGCCCTGACCATGGGCTTCGCCGGGGTCTACGGCTCATTCCTGCTGTTCGCCAAGCGCGCGGAGAAGAAGTACGGCGTCCCGGCGCGGGAAATCCTCGTGGAAATGGGCCGGCGCGGCATGGTCGGCGGGCAGGAGGACATGATCGAGGATACGGCCATGACCCTGGCACGGCAGCGCCGGCAGGCGTGAGGCGCGATGGCGAAGAGGGAGATACCCTCTTCGCGACGCTCGGCGGGTGTCAGCTAAACAGGTTCTCCCGCCCAGGCACCGGTAGCGCCACCAGCGATACGATCTCGGTTTCGCTAACCATCGGCGGGATGAACTTCTGGATCAGCGTGTTCGGGCCGGCGACCATATCCAGGGTCTTGCCCAGGAAGTCCACGGTCGAATCATCGAATTGGTTGACGATGCTCTTGTACAGGCTCTTCGAACCGTTGATGCCCCGCTGGTTGAAACGGGTGTCGAGGGTCATGCCCGGCATCAGTCCGCCGCCCACCGCCCCGACGTCCGCATTCAAATGGCTGGCCTTGAAGGCATCGTAGGTCCCTGCCGCCCTGGCCTCGTCCGCCTGCTGGATCAGCTGGTTCAGGGCGGTCGTGCGGGCTTCCTGGGCAATCAGCAGTTCGCTCGGGGTCTTGACCAGTTTCGCCTGCCTGGGAAACGAAGGCCCGCCGCGACTACGAAAGATGTTGCGCGGCAGGCCTTTGATGCCTTGCAGGGATATCGAGATACCGGCTGCCGCGCTGGCGAGGCCGAAGGCCTGCCCCCAGGCCTCCAGCGTCGCTGCAAGCTGCGGATCGCTCTGGGAGATGATGATCGCGGCGACATCGAAGGCGAAGGCGATCGCCGACAGTGCCGTGGTGGCCACCGCCAGCAGCATCGACGCGCCCGCGGTGAATGGCGCGAGCAACACGCTGACCGCTCCGAGCACGATGCGGAACGCCTTACTCTGGATCGCCGGTACNNGCGCGAGTACTGGGCGATGACCTCGTGGCCGCTGGGGTCGGCGTTGTTCACCGGGTCGCCATTGCAGAAGACATAGGCGCCCGCGCCTCCGATACCGAACGGGCTTTTGCTGTCGCGGGTCAGGAAGCGTCCGAGCTTCGGGTCGTACAGACGATAGCCGTTACCCAGGTGATACAGGCCCAGGCGGTTGAGCGGCTCGCCCTTGAAGCCCAGCCAGTTCTCCGGTTTTTCGCCCGAATACCGTTCGCCATAGGGGTCGTAGCGGAACCAGGTGAGCGCCTTGGTGACCAGGTCGACACTGGCGAACACCGTGCCGTTGGCATCGCGCAGTTCGAAGGAGCGGCCGGCCGTGCCATCCGTATCGGCATCCTGCATCAGGCAGGCGCGGCTTTCGTTGCGCAGCACCAGGGTGCGCGAGGCGAAGCCGTCGCCCTTGGCCGAATCGGTCTGGACCAGCGCATAGACCCTGTCGCCACAATAGTGATAGGCGTCCGCCTTGGTGCCTGTGCTGCCACCGCGCACCCGTCCTTCGCCGTCATAACTGAAGAGGTACTCGCTCGTATCCGGGGAATTGAGCCGACTCTTGACCAGACTCTTGACCTGACCGTTGTCGTGATAGCTCCACTTCTCCGTGGCAGCGCCATCGCTCATCGCGCGAGTGCGTCCGGCACTGTCGTGGGTATACAAGT
Organism: Pseudomonas sp.; assembly: GCA_003523465.1. Classification (GTDB taxonomy): domain Bacteria; phylum Pseudomonadota; class Gammaproteobacteria; order Pseudomonadales; family Pseudomonadaceae; genus Aquipseudomonas. Next base: position 3,545 of record DQAA01000560.1, on the reverse strand, counting down.
GGTTTTGCAGCGGCGAATGGGACCCTTTGTTCGTGTGGTAGACCTGGCACCTGAACAGCTGTCCGGGCTTGTTCTTGTCGTACTGCCGGGACGTCGTCAATTGCCCGAGGGCGGAGAGGCTGTCGGTCAGGTTACCGAGCGCATCGTAGCTCCAGCTCGCCGCACGCGACTGGTCCTCGAGGTCCTTGCGCCCGTACTCGCTGCGCCAGCTGATCAACCGCAAGGATTTGTCGTAGGTGTACTCGTCGGAGTACACCGGTTTGTCCGCCACCATGATCACGCTCTTGGCCAGGCGCCCGTCCCCCAACAAGGTTCGCTCCAGGCCCAGGGTCTGCATGCCTGAACAGCTGAAGGTGCGCTTGATCTCCTGGCCGAGCCCGTCGTAGACGTAATCCACCGTCATCAACAGGTTGCCGGCCTTTACCGCCTTGACGGTTTCCTTGCCCAGCAGGCCGTTGTCGAGGTAGGCCCAGGTGCAGACACAGTGCTCGTTCGTCGAGCCGGTCAGCCGATTGAAGAAGTCGTACTCGTAGGTGGTCCTGGCCCCGGTGAGGTCGGTAAAGCTCACGACCCGCCCACCGGTGCTGAAAACCAGGGTCGAACTCTTGCCGGCGAACTTCTGGTCATGGGTGCGTGCCTGGGCTGCGGTACTGCTGCTGTAGTCGCTCGGCTTTTGTGGCGCGCTCGCCACAACCTTGAGCGTCGCCCGGGAGGAGGCGCCGCTGTAGCTGAATTCGGTCTTGTTCGCGTCGATGGTGCGATCGATCGCCCGTCCGAGCAGATCGGTACGTTGCGTGCCCAGGGACTGCCCGACCTCGCCCTGGATGACCTTGCTCTCGCTCGCCACGCTCGACAACCCGTTGGCGTCATAGGTGTTGGCGAGCACCACCCCTTCGCGGGTCGTGCTCAGCAGGCGTCCGGCACTGTCGTGGCGGTAGTCGATGGCCCCGCCGAGCCTGGGCGTGACCTTGGTCAACTGGGCGTACTTGTCGTGTTCGAAGTCGAGCCTGTCCTGCTCGGTTGCCTTCTTCGCCGTATCGACGGTCAGGTAGCGGACCGACTTCATCAGGCCCTCGGCTGAAAGGCTGCGCTCGATCCTGCAGCCTTCGCTGCCCGCCAATGAGTACTGCTCGGTGAAGGTGCCTTTGTTGACGTCGTATTGCCGGTCCATGCTGAACTTGCCCTGGACGAAGCGTTCGCCCCTGAGCGACGGGGTCTGCTCCTGGCTGATCTTCTTGATGTCCTTGCCGTTACCGTCCTGCAGCACGCTGGTGGTGGTGATCCTGCCGCTGAGGGCGTCGTAGCTGCGGCTGCTCTTGCGCATGGCAATCCTGGCGTTGCCCGCGCCGTAGTCGGTTTCCACGCTGCTGGCGAGACGCCCGAGGGCGTCATAGGTCCAGCGCCAGGTTTCGAGAAAGCTGGCGCTGCCATCGGGTTTGACGGCTTCGGCAATCTTGCGGCCAAGGACATCCCGCTCGATCCGCGTCGTGTTGCTGTCCTCGACCATGTCGAACTGCCAGATCAGCTTGCGCGCCAGGGTGCAGGTGGTCTTGCGCTGCACCTTGCCGTCCCTGGTAACGGTCTCGCTTTTCAGGTTGCCCTGGGGGTCGTAGCTGCGAACGACCTTGTTGCCCTCGCTGTCGGTACTTTCGAGCAGGCGCCCGGTCAATCGCGAGCGGGTCTGGCTGGACGTGACGGCGGTTTCGCCTGCACGGGAGACCGTGGTCTTGATGGTCAGCCTGTGGGGCTCGTTCGCGTCCTCGCTGTAGTCGTAGGAGGTCTTGACCCGTGATGACTCAAGCAGCGCGCCTGATTGCTGGACCTGCACCGTTTCGCAGGACTTGACCGTGCCGTAGCCGGGCTGGCCCTTCACGGTGTGGTACTCGTAGGTTTCCAGCACCATGGACGCCGCTTTCCAGCTCTGCAGCTTGTAGCCTTCGCCATTGGCCTTGCTCTGGGCCTCCAGGCTCCTGTTCAGATCATTCAGCGACTTCTGGTAAGCAGGCTTTTCCTTGTCGCTGGCTGCCTTGATCTGGGCATTCAGGCTGGTGATGAACGGCGCGGCTGCATCCTTGGCGACTTTCAGTTGCTGCTCGACCACATCCACCTTGATGCAATCCGGCTGGAGGATGGTCAGCCTGTTTCTCGCGCGGATCCGTCCGTCGACCAGGGCCCAGCCGAAGAAGGTCAGGCGCTGGGGTTCTTCCTTGCCCGCAAGCGTCCGGCACACCAGTTCCGACTCGGTTTCCCCGGAAAATGGCCGGTCGCTGCCGCAGTGGCTGATGCTCACCGGCAGATTGAAGGCTTTCTGCGCGTAGTCGTTGAGCGCTGGCGACATGTCGACCGTGCTGTCGATGCGGGTGCCCCAGGTC
>DQAA01000560.1:0-1077 GCA_003523465.1 Pseudomonas sp. | reverse complement strand
TTGTAGTAGGTCCAGTAGGTGATTTCCTCGCCGTTGGCACGCCGGACCGGATTGCCGACGGCATCCACGGTGAGGGATTGCTGATCGACGAGCGCGTCGCCTTCCCAGATACGGGTTTCGGAAACCACCGTCTTCTTGTCTGTATCCAGGCTATGGCTGCGCCGTTTGCAGGTCGGCATGGTTTGACCGCCGTAGTGTTTTTTTATCAACGGTAAACGGGTGTTGTTGTTCAATGGCAATACCGGTGAGCCGACCGGCACTATCGCGACTCAGGCAGTAGATGACTTTTCCCTGCGCCCCGAACCCATCGAGTTCCAGCGTCATTTGCAAGCTATTGCCCGAGGGGTTCGTGAAGCGGTATGTCTTCTTTTCATTCTGGCTATCGGGGAAGACGACAATACTCTTCGGTATGGAAAACGAAGCTCCCGGGACGTTGCCGCTACCTGCCAGACGCTGCTCGACTTCCAGCAGGGTAACCGTACCTTTGGTTACCTTGGAGAGTTGGAATCCGTCATAGGCAAAGTCCAGGCGCCCCCCCGATGGCAACGTGTAACTGGTGAGGGCGACACTCTCCGATTTGCCGTCGGAACACATGAAGTCATAAGACTCGACACAGCCGTCTTTATAAGCAACGGAATAGCCAAACAGCTGGGGTTCCATTGTGGGCTTATGTTGGGTTCCATACCTGTAAACGGGGGCAATCTTGAAATCCCCGCCATTCAACTTCAAGGTCTCGGCATCGACGCGAACAACCCGGCCATCGCGCAATGGCACGATATACGCTTCGCCTTTCAAACCCTGGATCGCCAGATGCCGGGCCGCATTGCCGAGCTGGACGTAGAACTGGCCGTGCTCATCACAAGTCAACGCCAATTTGAGCGGTTCCCGCAAACTGTCATCGGCAAACAACTCCACCAATGGAATCTTCAGCGTCGCGTGCCCCGTCTTCACATCGACGGAGATATGCCGCCGTGACTCCGCACATTGCTCGAACACCTCCCGCGCCTCACTGCTCATCCCCGGCATATCATAGGGAATCCCGGAAATGATCTGGCACTCCACCACCAGCCCCGAGCC
>DQAA01000372.1:4419-7357 GCA_003523465.1 Pseudomonas sp. | reverse complement strand
TGGGCCACGGCGAAACCGATGCGGGCCAGGTCGTCCGGCGCGGCGTGCACGCATTCTTCGGCGACGTCATCGAGCTTGGTCTCGGCCAGGCTGGCGATGAACAGCGGGTACAGGGCGTGCTGGCCGATGTTCTTCACCGCAGCGTCGAGCCACGGCTGGACTTTCATCGCTTCGGCCATGGCCTCGGCCTTGCCCTTGGTGGCCTGGCGCACGGCCAGGGCGACGCGGGCAGCGGTCTGGGTCAGGTCTTNNTGTCGCGCAGGGTCGGAACCGGCAGCGGGCTGTCGTTCAGGACCTGCAGAACCAGGCGTACGCGCTCCAGTTCAGCGGCTTCCATACCGGAGTAGAAGTGCTCGGCACCGACCAGCTCGCGCAGGCCGTAGTTGCTTTCCAGGCTGGCGCGGGGCGAGCCGATACCGACGATGTTGCGGCCGCGCAGCAGGTCGGCGGCCTTGTCCAGGGCGGCATCCAGGCTGAGCTTGGAGCCGTCGGCCAGCAGTGGCTGGCGAGGACGGTCGGTGCGGTTGACGTAGCCGTAGCCGAAACGGCCACGGTCGNNTACTGGTTGACCGAGCCGTTGAAGCGGTTCTCGATCCGGCGCAGTTCACCGTAACGCTCACCGGGGCTGATGTTGCAACCGCTGGAGCAGCCATGGCAGATGCTCGGGGCGAACTGCATGTCCCACTTGCGGTTGTAGCGCTCGGAGTGGGTCTTGTCGGTGAACACACCGGTCGGGCAGACCTCGGTCAGGTTGCCGGAGAACTCGCTCTCCAGGGCACCGTCCTCGACGCGGCCGAAATAGACGTTGTCGTGGGCACCGTAGACGCCCAGGTCGGTACCGCCGGCGTAGTCCTTGTAGTAACGCACGCAGCGATAGCAGGCGATGCAGCGGTTCATCTCGTGGGCGATGAACGGGCCGAGCTCCTGGTTCTGGTGGGTACGCTTGGTGAAACGGTAGCGGCGCTCGTTGTGGCCGGTCATTACCGTCATGTCCTGCAGGTGGCAGTGACCGCCTTCCTCGCAGACCGGGCAGTCGTGCGGGTGGTTGGTCATCAGCCATTCGACGACGCTGGCGCGGAACGCCTTGGATTCTTCGTCTTCGATGGAAATCCAGGTGCCGTCGGAGGCAGGGGTCATGCAGGACATGACGATGCGACCACGGGTGTCGTTTTCGTCGGTGTACTGCTTGACCGCACACTGCCGGCAGGCGCCGACGCTACCAAGCGCCGGGTGCCAGCAGAAATAAGGGATGTCGAGGCCGAGCGACAGACAGGCCTGTAACAGGTTGTCTGCACCGTTGACTTCGAGCGCTTTGCCGTCTACGTGGATAGTGGCCATGGTTCAAAGTTCTTCGTTGGCCCGCGTGAGCGGGTGTGGCTAATGGAAATCGGTGTGCCCGCGGCTCGCGCGAATAATCCGGGCGAGCCTGCGTGGCTGGCGGACGGCACGGACCGTCCGCTTTTTCATCTTGTTATGCGCCGACCACAATCGGCTTGGCCAGGTTCGGGCGCAGGGCTTCACCAGCAGGACTGCTGGCGACACCGGCCTCGAACTCCGAGCGGAAGTATTTGATGGCACTGCCCAGCGGCTCGACGGCACCCGGTGCGTGAGCACAGAAGGTACGGCCAGGGCCGAGGAAGTTGACCAACTGCAACAGGGTGTCGATGTCTTCGTGCTTGCCCTGGCCTTTCTCCAGCGAGCGCAGCATCTTCACGCTCCATGGCAGGCCGTCGCGGCAAGGGGTGCACCAGCCGCAGGATTCGCGGGCGAAGAACTCTTCCATGTTGCGCAGCAGCGAGACCATGTTGACGCTGTCGTCCACCGCCATGGCCAGGCCGGTACCCATCCGGGTGCCTACCTTGGCGATGCCGCCGGCGTACATTTGTGCGTCCAGGTGCTCGGGGAGCAGGAAGCCGGTACCGGCGCCGCCTGGCTGCCAGCACTTGAGCTTGAAGCCGTCGCGCATGCCGCCGGCGTAGTCCTCGAACAGCTCGCGGGCAGTGACGCCGAAAGGCAGTTCCCACAGGCCCGGGTTCTTCACCTTGCCGGAGAAGCCCATCAGCTTGGTGCCGTGGTCTTCGCTGCCTTCGCGGGCCAGCGATTTGTACCAGTCGACGCCGTTGGCGACGATGGCGGGCACGTTGCACAGGGTCTCGACGTTGTTCACGCAAGTCGGCTTGCCCCACACGCCGACGGCGGCAGGGAAGGGCGGCTTGGAGCGCGGGTTGGCACGGCGGCCTTCGAGGGAGTTGATCAGTGCGGTTTCTTCACCGCAGATGTAGCGGCCGGCACCGGTGTGCACGAACAGCTCGAAATCGAAGCCGCTGCCGAGGATGTTCTTGCCCAGCAGGCCGGCGGCCTTGGCTTCATCGATGGCGCGGTTCAGGTTGCGGGCGGCGGTGGTGTATTCGCCACGCAGGAAGATGTAGCCGCGGTAGGCCTTGAGGGCGCGGGCGCTGATCAGCATGCCCTCGACCAGCAGATGGGGCTGTTGCTCCATCAGCATGCGGTCCTTCCAGGTATTCGGCTCCATTTCATCCGCGTTGCACAGCAGGTAGCGGATGTTCATGGATTCGTCTTTCGGCATCAGGCCCCACTTCACGCCAGTGGGGAAGCCTGCGCCGCCGCGGCCCTTGAGGCCGGAGTCCTTGACGGTCTGGACGATATCGTCCTGGGACATCTGCGCCAGGGCGGTACGCGCAGCGGCGTAGCCGTTCTTGGCCTGGTACTCGTCGAGCCATACCGGCTCGCCGTCGTCACGCAGGCGCCAGGTCAGCGGATGGGTCTCGGCGTTGCGCGCGATGCGGTTGGCCGGGCCGAAGGAAGTGATGGTCATACGTAACCCTCCAGCAATTTGGCAACACCGGCCGGCTGCACGTCACCGAAGGTGTCGTCGTCGATCATCAGGGCCGGGGCCTTGTCGCAGTTGCCCAGGCAG
>DQAA01000372.1:0-4412 GCA_003523465.1 Pseudomonas sp. | reverse complement strand
ACCGTCGGCGGTGGTCTGGCCGAGGCCGATGCCCAGCTCGCTCTGGATCTGGCCGACCACGGATTCGTGGCCGCCGATGTAGCAGACCATGCTGTCGCACACGCGGATGATGTGGCGGCCAACAGGCTGGCGGAAGATCTGGCTGTAGAAGGTGGCCACGCCTTCGACGTCGCTGGCCGGAATGCCGAGGATCTCGCCGATGGCGTGGATGGCGCCGTCAGGCACCCAGCCGCGCTGCTTCTGGACGATCTTCAGGGCTTCGATGGACGCCGCGCGCGGGTCCTCGTAGTGATGCATCTCGTGCTCGATGGCCGAGCGCTCGGTTTCGCTCAGGGCGAAACGGTCGGTTTGGATAAGCGTGCTGTTCATGCTTAGCGGTCCACGTCAGCCATAACGAAGTCGATACTGCCCAGGTACGCGATGAGGTCCGCGACCATGCTGCCCTTGATCACCGAAGGGATCTGCTGCAGGTGCGGGTAGCTCGGCGTGCGAATCCGGGTGCGGTAGCTCATGGTGCCGCCGTCGCTCGTCAGGTAGTAACTGTTGATGCCCTTGGTCGCCTCGATCATCTGCAAGGATTCGTTGGCCGGCATGACTGGGCCCCACGAAACCTGCAGGAAGTGGGTGATCAGNNGTGCGCTCTTTCGGCGGCGGCGTGGTCAGCGGGTGATCCGCCTTGTACGGGCCTTCCGGCATGTTGCGCAGGCACTGGTCGATGATGCGGATACTCTGGCGCATCTCCTCGACGCGGACCATGCAGCGATCGTAGGCATCGCCGTTGTGGGCCAGCGGTACTTCGAACTCGAAGTTCTCGTAGCCGGAGTAAGGACGGGCCTTGCGCAGGTCGAAATCGAGGCCGGTGGAACGCAGGCCGGCACCGGTGACACCCCATGCCAGGGCTTCCTGGGTGTTGTACTGGGCAACGCCGATGGTACGACCCTTGAGGATGCTGTTCTGCAGGGCAGCCTTGGTGTACTCGTCGAGGCGCTTGGGCAGCCATTCGACGAAGTCCTTGACCAGCTTGTCCCAGCCGCGCGGCAGGTCGTGGGCGACGCCGCCGATGCGGTACCAGGCCGGGTGCAGGCGGAAACCGGTGATGGCTTCGATCACGGTGTAGGCGCGCTGACGGTCGGTGAAGGTGAAGAACACCGGGGTCATGGCGCCGACGTCCTGGATGTAGGTACCCAGGAACAGCAGGTGGCTGGTGATGCGGAAGAACTCGGCGAGCATGATGCGGATGGTGTCGACCTTCTGCGGCACCTTGATCCCGGCCAGTTTCTCGACCGCGAGGACGTACGGCAGGTTGTTCATCACGCCGCCGAGGTAGTCGATACGGTCGGTGTACGGGATGAAGCTGTGCCAGGACTGACGCTCGGCCATCTTCTCGGCGCCACGGTGGTGGTAGCCGATGTCCGGGACGCAGTCGACGATCTCTTCGCCGTCCAGCTGCAGGACGATACGGAAGGCACCGTGGGCGGAAGGGTGGTTCGGGCCGAGGTTGAGGAACATGTAGTCCTCGTTCGCGCCCTGGCGTTTCATGCCCCAGGCTTCCGGATTGAAGCGCGCGGCTTCTTCTTCCAGTTGCTGCTTGGCAAGGTTCAGGGTGAACGGATCGAACTCGGTGGCGCGGGCAGGGAAGTCCTTGCGCAGCGGGTGGCCTTCCCAGGTCGGCGGCATCATGATCCGGGTCAGGTGCGGGTGGCCCGGGAAGTCGATGCCGAACATGTCCCAGACTTCGCGCTCGTACCAGTTGGCGTTCGGCCAGATACCGGTGACGGTCGGGACGCTGAGGTCGGTTTCGCTCAGCGAGACCTTGATCATCACGTCGCTGTTACGTTCTACCGAGAGCAGGTGGTAGAACACGGTGAAGTCGGCACCCGGCAGGCCGCGGCGCTGGGTGCGCAGGCGCTCGTCGACGCCGTGCAGGTCGTACAGCATGCTGTACGGCTTGGGCAGGTTGCGCAGGAAGGTCAGGACTTCGATCAGGCGAGCGCGGGCAACCCACAGTACCGGCATGCCGGTGCGGGTTTCCTGGGCGGTGAACGCCTCGGCGCCAAAACGATTGTTCAGTTCGACGACCACATCCTGGTCGTCAGCCTTGTAAGGCGGAATATAAATAGCGGTGTCCGCTGTCATGGTCTCGGTCGCTTTCGGTCAACGTAGAGAATGAAGCCAGGCCGCCGGTTCTCGGGAACGGGCGGCAGGTCGCTGGATCAGACTTCGTCGGGGCTGCGCAGGTTGGTTACCTGCATGCGCTGTTCGCGTCGCAGATCTTTCTGGGCTGGCATCTCGGCGCGGTATACGCCTTGATCGCCAACGACCCAGGAAAGAGGGCGTCGCTCCTGGCCAATCGACTCCTGCAGCAGCATCAAGCCTTGCAGGAATGCTTCAGGGCGAGGCGGGCAGCCAGGCACGTAGACATCCACGGGGAGGAACTTGTCGACCCCCTGAACAACCGAGTAGATGTCGTACATGCCACCGGAGTTGGCGCACGAACCCATGGAAATCACCCACTTGGGCTCCAGCATCTGCTCGTAGAGGCGCTGGATGATCGGCGCCATCTTGATGAAGCAGGTGCCGGCGATGACCATGAAGTCGGCCTGACGCGGTGATGCCCGGATGACTTCAGCGCCGAAACGGGCGATGTCGTGCGGCGCGGTGAACGCCGTGGTCATCTCCACGTAGCAGCAGGACAGGCCGAAGTTGTACGGCCAAAGGGAGTTCTTGCGACCCCAGTTGACCGCGCCACTGAGAACGTCTTCGAGCTTGCCCATGAAGATGTTCTTGTGGACCTGGTCCTCTAGCAGCGAATCGGAGACGGTTTCCCGATCTCCGATTGGATACTGCTCGTTGGGCGCATCCGGATCGATTCTGGTGAGATTGTATTGCATTGCCAAAGCCTCATTGTTTCAGCTTCGCTTGCCGCTTGCGACGACCCACGGGAGCCCAATCGAGCGCCCCGACCCGCCAAAGGTAGACAAGACCTGCCAACAGAATTGCTATGAAAACGAGAGCTTCGACGAATCCGGTCCAGCCGCTTTCGCGGACGGACACAGACCATGCAAAGAGAAAGAGGGCTTCGATATCGAAGATCACGAAGAGCATCGCGACCAGATAGAATTTGGCCGACAGGCGCAGACGGGCGCCGCCGGTAGGCAGCATGCCGGATTCGAACGGTTCGTTCTTGCTGCGGCCCCATGCCTTGCTACCGAGCAGGCTGGACAGGCCGAGCATGAAGGCACAGAGGCCGACGACACCCAACAGGAAAATGGCGAAACCCCAGTTGTGGGCGATCAGTCCGGTCGAATCGGGCATGCTGAGAATCCTTAACAGAGCACGTGGGTCTCTGAACGTAAAAAGAGTTTAGAGCAGTGACGATATGTCGCAGCGGAATCTATCGCGCTGATTTTATGGGTAAACCTGGTGTAAGTAAAATTTCCCCAGCAAATTTATTCGTAGGATTAAGAACAAAAATCTTTCGTAAGTGCCTGTAGCCCTTGTATTTCGGGCATTGCCCCGTGTTTCGTTAATTATGTTTCTTGCAGCGCGTAAAGAATCGCAAGTTTCGAAATGATAATTGATATCATTTGAAGGTCTCTTGTTATTCCTACTGTTCGAGTCAACTAAGAAGTTCATCGATTTTCTTCCTGCAAGTAATTCGCAGCCTGCGTTCTAGACGCTTTTGCTCGTCGGCGTAGCGGCCTGGATCAAGGTCGCGGCAGATTGCGCCCGATGCGCCGAGGCGGCGATCGCCCACTGCCCGAGCCAGTAGGACAGGATGATCAGGTAGGGCGCTGCCGCGAAGGGGCTGACGAAGCGGTCGATGCCGATGAGGCTGTCCGAGAGCACGAAGCTGGAGGCGCCGATGGCCGCCATGCCGGCACAGGCCAGGGCGCGCCAGAGCATGGCGCTGATGACCAGAGCGTAGGCTGCAACTGGGATCAGCAGGTCGCCCAGTCCGTGCCAGGCGAGCAGGGTGAACAGCCCGGTGCCGCAGGCGACGGCGATCAACAAGGCGCCCGTCGCAGCGTTGCGGGTGTCATGCAGGTAGGCGCGCAGGTAGGCCAGGTGGGCGCAGAAGAATGCGCCGAGACCGATGATGAACAGGTCGGCAGGCCAGGCCAAGGCCAGGTCGCCGAGTATCGAGAAGCCGAGGCCGATCATGATCCAGCGCCGGTAGACGCCTGCGGGGGCGCTGGAGAGCCAGGCCATCAGCATCAACACCGGAAGCGGCTTGGCTGCGAANNCGTATATATAGAAGGCGCCGCCGATCAGGGCGATGGCGCAGAGCGTCGCGGAGCGGGGCATGGCCGATCCTTGTCCAGTGGCGTGCCAGCAAGCATAGCCAAAGTACTCCCCGGCGCAGGCCCGATCTTCAAGCGGCCGCGGCCCGGAACCCCATCACAGGTTCC
>DQAA01000183.1 GCA_003523465.1 Pseudomonas sp. | reverse complement strand
GCGGGTTTACCCGCGATTGCGGTAGTGGATTCACCGACGTCATCGCGGGTGAACCCGCTCCCACAGGGGGCGCATAACGGCTGCTATTTGCGCTCGGCTCCCGGGTCATAGACCCGCGTTACATCCCCGCCGAGGCGGAAGCTGTTGAACGGCTGCATGCCATGCCGGCGCTGCTGCACCTCGCCGTTGCACTGGTAGAGGCTGCACCACGGCTCGAGCCAGGCGTACTTGCTGTCGACCTTGAGGTCGTCCATGTCCTGCTTCTCGCCGTTCTTGCCCTTGAACGCCGACGGGTCCTTCGACCCGCCCAGCACCCGCTCGCCGAGACGCTTCAGGGCCTGGTGGTTTTCATCCCGCAGGTCCACGCCATTGACCTGAGCGAAACTGGCGATCATCGCCAGCGGCGGCAGGGCGTAGTTGTGGTAGGCCAGCGCCCGTTGCTTGCGCTTGAGTTCGTTGGGCAAAAAGCCCTGGTCGTCCACCTGGTTGGCGGCGACGCGGTATTCCTTCACCGACCAGTCGAACAGGTCGCGGCGATCGGTCGCCACGGCCGTGGCCATCACCGACCAGGCGGCCCAGTAGCTGTGGTTGTTGATCTTGGCCAGGGGCAGGTCGCTCCAGTCGCTGACCACCTGGTCGGCAACCCGGCCGAACCATTTCTCGATTTCCTCGGCCTGGGCCTGATGCGCCGCCAGGGGCTTGGCATTGGAGAACTTCAGGCGCAGCCACGAACCGCTGAGGCTGCCCAGGGCCCATTTGCGCATGGACTTGCCGGTGTGGTTGAAGTCCTTCGACAGCAGGGCATCGGCCCGGGCCCAGGTGCCCATCCAGGTCAGGGCGCAATCGAGCTGCGCCGGGCGGCCGTCGCGCATGTACTGGGTAACCAGCTTGGCAACGCCGCGCTCCAGGTTGGTGATGTCCTGGGTCGAGTCGCGGAAGGCTTGCTCGGAGGCCTTGTTCAGGGTCGAGCGGGCCGAGTCGGAGCCCTCGTACTTGCTGCGAAATTGCAGGCTGCCGGTGTAGGGCGTCGGTACCGCTTCACACTTGAAGTTGCCGTCGCCGGTCTTCTGTTTCTCGATACCGGCGTAGTAGCCCTGGGGCGGTACCAGCCCGGCGAAGGCCTGGCTGGACGCCGCGAGCAACACCGCGCTGGCGAGCATGCTGAGTCTGTTCATGGGGTCCTCACAGTCCGGCCTGGGCGGTGCGCTGGGCATCGCCGACAGGGCCGCGTTTGCACAGGGTGGCCTGGACTTTCTGGGTGCCGTTTTCCGGCCCTTGCAGCTCGACGGCGAGCAGGGTCTGGCTGGCCCAGTCCTCGTCTTCGCGCAACTGGAAGGCGAAACGGCCATCGGTATCGGAAGTGGTCGGCTTCTCGATCTTGATGTCCTCGTGGCGGCCGTTGAGGTACCAGAGGGTGGCCTGCATGACCTTGACCGAGGTGTCTTCGAAACGGATGTCCAGCTGGTGGCGGCGGTTGGTCAGGTCCTTGATCACGCCGTCGCGGCCGTTGACCATCAGCTCGTTCTTGCCCGGTTTCAGCGCGGCGCTGGCGCTCATCTGCGCCGGCTTGCCTTCGCAGCCGTTGTCGAGCAGGGCGAGCATCTGCCGCCATATCGTTTCCTGGTTCAGCGGGTAGAGCGGGGAGAATTCCCAGACCAGGATCTTCGGCGGGTTCTTCTTGAATTCCTCGCTGCCCAGGTACTGGATCATCGAGCCTTCCAGGCCGCCGCCGGGGAAGGCGACGTTGAGCACGTCGGCGCCGATGTGCTGCTCCAGGAAGCCGGAGAAGTTGTAGTTCTTGCCGCTGTGGCTGGTGCCGACCAGGGTGATCTGGGCGTTGCCGGAATCACCGAACAGGTCGTCGCCGCCGCCGCTGGTGCCCTTGGGCTCGGTGGCGAACTGGTCCATGTACTGCACGGCGTAGCTGGTGCCGCAGAGCTGGCCGGCGACGTTGTGCAGGGTGCCGGTCTTGCCCATGCGCCCGGATTTCGTCGTCTCGAATTCCTTGCGCGGGATGCCTTCGAAGGCCGGCATGGCGTGCACGGTGTCGGCGACGATCTTCGCCGCGCGCTCGGCGCCGTACGGGGTCCAGTGCTGGTCGCCGCGGAAGTAGAAATCCTTGCCCTGGTCGGCCGCCGCCAGTTGCTCGTTGGTCAGCGGCGACAGGTCGGGGACGTTGTAGCCCATGCCCTGGAAGCGCTTGAGCATGGCCTGGTAGTTGCCCAGGGCCTTCTGGTAATCGAACTTCGCTTTTTCTTCCGGGGTGAGCATGTTGCGGTTCACCAGGCCGCGGGTCGGCTGGTACACGACGACCAGCTCGACACCGCGGGCCTTGAAGGCGTCGTGCAGTTGCTGCAGGCGCTTGTAGCCGGCCGGCGTGGTGTTGAACTCGGTGCGCAGGTCTTCCTTGGTACGGAACAGCCAGTCGCCCTTGGCCTGCACCAGGGTGGTGAAGTTCTGCTGGTAGCGGGTGGTGTAGCGGCTGGCGTCGTGGGCCTCGGGGCACAGCTGGCAGCACGGCTCGGCGCTGAAGCTCGGTGCGGTCACCTGGTCGGCGCGCACGCCGTTGCTGATCGCCAGCAGGGCGGCACTGAGGCCCAGGAGTTTCATCAAATGTGGAGTCATGTTCGGGCTTCCTCAGTCGACCATTTCGGTCTGGCGTTCGACCGGATCGATCAGCACGGCCTTCTGCTGGCGCACCATCAGGTCGAGGATCTCGTTCTGCCGTTCGCCCAGCACGCCGGACAAACTGATGCCGCTGGCCTTGCTCGGCGCCAGCATCGAGACGCGGTACAGCTCGACGCTCAGCGGCGAGTCGATGGACAGCGGGCCGCTGCCGTTGGCCGCCAGCTCACCGCCCACCAGGATCAGCGAGACCTTGGTGTCGAAGGGGTCGAGGGCGATGTCGCGGTCGGTGTCGGAGAGGTCCTTGATGTGGCCGTAGACGCCGACCAGGCCGTTGGCCATGGCGAGGTTTTCGTAGAGGCGGATGTTCACGCTGTTGCGCACGCGGATGCCGTGGCGGCGGTTGCTGATCAGCTTGTTGCCCCAGATCAGGTTGTCGCCGCTTTCGTACAACGTGATGCCGTCGGTGTGGTTGCGGTAGATCTCGTTGTAGGCGATCAGGTTGTTGACGCTGTTACGGTCGATCACCACGCCGGAGAGTTTGTTGTCGTAGCTCTTGTTGTTGATGATCCAGCTGTCGTTGACCTCGCGGGAAATGATGATCCCGTGCTTCTTCTTCGTCCCGTAGACCGTGTTGCCGGCGATGATCAGGCGGTGCGAGCGGTCGTGGGGGTCGATGCCGTAGACGATGTTGTCGCTGTAGGTGCTGTCCTTGACCACGAAGTCGCTGGTCTCGTAGCAGTAGAAGCCGTACCACATGTCGCTGAAGGTCGAACCGATGATCCAGCCGGTGGGTTCGGCACGGCCCATCTGCTTGGCCATGTTCGGCGTGTACTGCGAGATGCTGACCCCGTAGGACTTGCTTTTCGCGTAGCCGAAGTTGGCCATGGTGCTGTTGACGATGTAGGTCTCGGTGCCGCCCCAGGAGAGCAGGAACGGACGGAATTCATNNTCCGGCTTGCGGAAGGTCGCCGGGCCGTTGTCCTTCTCGCGCCAGCCGAGCACCCGGGTGTCGCTGACGAACAGCTTGCCGTCGTTGACCATGAATGCGCCGCCTTCTTCGGACAGGCGCAGTTCCTTGACCTTGCCGTCGATTTCCAGGGTCGCGCCGTGGCCGACCACGATGGGCAGGCGAGCCAGGTACACCCCCGGCGAGGTCTGCCGGAGGAAGCGCTCGGGGACTTTCTTCGCCAGCTCTGTGAAGTCCACATGGCCGCCGTCGCTGAAGATCGCCTGGGGAATGCCGCGCTGGCGGGCTACCCATTCGGCGCCCTTGTTATCGCCGCCGATGAATTCCTTGAGCACGTCTTCCTGGAGCATGCGCCGCACCGAGACCTTGCCCGGCTTGCTGCGGTCGATCTTTTTCTGCACGGCCTCGGCGGTATAGCCGGAGAGATCCGGCAGCTTCGGCGGATCCAGGTGCAGCGGCTCTACCGGCGCGGTGCTGACGGTGTAGGTCCGGGCTTGCTGCAGCTCCTTGGCCACCGACGGCGCCGGCGCCTGGCCGTTGGCCTGGGCGATGCCGGCAGCCAGCAGCAAGGTGCCGGCCAGCAGGGCGTGAAGCCTGTTGGGGTGAAGGTTCATGTCAGTGCTCTCCGCTCATCAGAAGCGCCAGACCACGTCGATGAAGGCGCGGTGCATGTACGAGTCGGCCTCTTTGCCGTAGGCGTCGCCGGGCTTGAACACGCCGCCGCGAAAACGCACCAGCGCCGAGGGTTCGTCGATGGATTTGCTCAGTGCCGCCGGGAGCAGGCCCTGCTTGAAGTACTTGGTGACCACCAGGTCCATCTCCTGCCCGACATCCTTCTCGCCCTGGACCAGCGGGCGGTTGATGCCGCCATCGTCGACCGCCGCGTTGATGCCGCTGCCGCCGAGGTTCTGGTCGCCGTCGACGCGCCAGAACTTGTGGTAGATCAGGCTGGCGTCGTAGTCGTCGCGCAGTTGCCAGGAGGTGAACAGGGTGGCGGCCTGGAGGTTGCCCAGCTCGCCGCGGAACGCCTCGCCGAAGCGGTGTACCCGGGAGCGGGTGCCGGTGAAGTTGGAGC
>DQAA01000538.1:3721-9301 GCA_003523465.1 Pseudomonas sp. | reverse complement strand
GGCGTCGGTATCACGCCGATGCTGGCGATGGCGCGGCACCTGGCATTCGAGGGGCGGCGGACCCAGCGGATGCGTCCGGTCACCTTGTTCTACGCAGCAAGGTCGAAGCAGGAGCGGGCCTTCGCGCAGGAACTGAGCGAGCTGGATATCGGCTTGGTCCGGGTCCTGAGCGACACCCGCGATGCCGTGGNNGGATCGACATGCCGTTGCTGAGTCGCCACCTGCCGTTTGGCGACTACGAGTTCTACCTGTGTGGCTCGCCATCCTTCAGCCAGGCGCTTTACGACGGACTGCGCGGGTATGGCGTGGCGGACGACAGGATCCATGCCGAAGCCTTCGGGCCGGCGTCCCTGAAACGCACGAGCGATCGGCAGCCGAGTGCTCCCGCCGGCCCGCCACCGGCAACCACGTCGATCCCGGTGACCTTCATCGACTCGTTGAAGGAAGCCCGCTGGGAACCCGGCTCCGGCACCTTGCTGGAGCTGGCCGAGGCCCGCGGCCTCGACCCCGAATTCAGTTGCCGTGAAGGTCACTGCGGCACCTGCAAGACACGCCTGCTCAAGGGCGCGGTCAGCTATATCAAGGAACCTGCCGCCAAGGTTGGCGATGACGAAGTCCTGGTCTGCTGCGCGGTACCTGCCGGCACGGACCCGATCCAGCTTGCACTTTGATTGCCCTACTCATTGCACTTCAGGAGCGTTGCCATGTCCCGTCCACCACTGCCCCCGTTCACCGAACAGAGCGCCATCGAGAAAGTCCGCCTTGCCGAGGATGGCTGGAACAGCCGCGATTCGGCCAGGGTGGCCCTGGCCTATACCCTGGATACCCGCTGGAGAAACCGCGTCGAGTTCGTCAGCAACCGCGCCGACGCCGAGGCTTTCCTCGCGCGCAAATGGAACCGCGAACTGGAATACCGCCTGATCAAGGAACTCTGGGCCTTTACCGGCAACCGCATCGCCGTGCGCTACGCCTACGAGTACCGCGACGACAGCGGCCAGTGGTTCCGTGCCTATGGCAACGAGAACTGGGAGTTCGCCGAGGACGGCCTGATGCGCGCACGGCACGCCAGCATCAACGAACAGCCGATCCGCGAGGAAGACCGCAAGTTCCACTGGCCGCTGGGACGGCGTCCGGACGATCACCCGGGCCTGAGCCACTTTGGTTTTTGAAGCGCCGTTTCTGATCGGACTACTGGAAGGAACAGGAAAATGACACATAATCCCGGGCACCCCGAACGTGTCCCGGGTTCTGCCGGAGACACTCAAGACAAGCGATTGAAACGAAGGAAACACAGCGCAATGGATCGTTGGCTGGCAATGCGGGTGTTCGTCAAGGTGGCGGAGACCGAGAGCTTCGCCAAAACCGCCCGTGCGGTGCACATGAGCGCCCCGGCGGTGACGCGGATCGTCGCCGCCCTGGAAGAACTGGTGGGCGCGCGCCTGCTGGTGCGCACCACCCGCTCGGTCAAGACCACCGAAGCCGGCGCCCGCTACCTGGCGGATTGCCGGCGCATCCTCGGCGATATCGCCGAAGCCGAGGCCGCAGCGGCCGGGCACTACAGCGAACCCTCCGGCACTCTGGCGATCACCGCGCCGATCCTCTTCGGGCAAATGTATGTATTGCCCATCGTCACCGAATACCTCGACAGCTTTCCGGGCATGCATGCGCGGACGCTGTTTATCGATCGCCAGGTGAATATCGTCGAGGAAGGGCTCGATCTTGCCGTGCGTATCGGGCATCTGCCGGATTCCGGATTGACCGCCATACGGGTCGGGGCGATGCGCCATGTGATCTGCGCTGCGCCGGGGTACCTGGAAAAACGCGGTACGCCGCGTACCCCCGCCGACCTGAAGGATCACCGCATCGTTGCCTCCAACAGCTCCTGGGCTTCGCCGGAATGGCGCTTTACGGGAGGACAGCGGATCAGCATCGACCCGGTGCTGATGTGCAACACCAACCAGGCCGTGATCGATGCCGCGCGTTCAGGGTGGGGCTTGACCCGGGTCCTGCACTACCAGATCGGGCCGGCACTGCAGGCGGGTGAGTTGCAGGTGGTGCTGGAGGCATTCGAGGAGCCGCCGCTGCCGGTGCACCTGGTGTACCCGGAGGGACGACAGGCGCCGGCGAAAGTGCGGGCGTTCGTGGATCTGGCGGTGCAGCGGTTGCGCGGGGATCCGCTGTTCGGTTGAGCCGCTATTCCGCCGCTGGCGCAACACCCTGCCCTCAACCGGGCAGGCAAAAGCCCGCCATCAGGCGGGCTTCCAACTGTTACCCCACATACACCTTGCGCCCGCTCACCCAGGTCTCCTTCACCTCGATACCGCGCATGCCGGCAGCATCGGGAGCGGTCCATTGCAGCGGGTCCTGCGCCAGGATCACCAGGTCGGCCTGCTTGCCCGGCAGCAGAGAACCCACCTGGTGGTCGAGATGGCATTGCCAGGCCGCGTCGATCGTCACCGCGCGCAAGGCCTCATCCACCTTCAGGCGCTCGTCCGTATTGAGGATCCGTTCGTCCTTCTTCGTCTCGTCCACCACGGCTTCCATCACCCGGCCGATCGACTGCTCCATATAACGCAGCGGGCCGAACGGGGTGACGAAGCGGTCGCTGTGCAGGCTGATGCGCAGCCCTCCCCTCAACGCCGAGGCGCAACGGTCGAGCATGTTGGCGCGGTCCTCGCCGAGGATGGTCTGCTGGAACGCCCGCCCCCAGTAGCCAACGTGACCGATCAGGAAACTCGGGGAAATCGCCATGCGCTGCATCAGGGCGATGGCGTCGTCATGCAGCAGCGAGCAGTGCTCGATGCGGTGACGCTGGTTGGCCCAGGCCGGCACGCTGTTGAAGGGTGGTTTGGGCAGCGGGTCCTTGTCGGTCGGTACCTTGCACAAGGCCAACTGGTAGGCGGACAGCACGTTGTCGATAGCTTCGTCGCCGTTGGCGTGGGTCAGGATCGGCCAGCCCTTGGCGGTGACGTCAGCCATGACATTGGCCAGTTCGCGCGCCGGATCGTAGTTGAACAGGCCATAGGCGCCGACACCGGGAACCTTGTGTTCGTGACAGCACTGGTAGGGCTGGCTCTGCAGGCCGGTCAGCCCCTGGTTCGAGCCATCGGCGATCAGCTTCATCGCCCTCAGCGTGAACAGCGTGTCGCCATCGCTGTCCAGTTCGGGCTTGAAGGCGTGCAGCCAGGTCTTCAGGTCCTTGTCGTCGCTGCCATACAGCGCGCCGCCGACCCGCACGGTGAGGAAATGGGTTTTCGCCAACAGCCTCATCAGCAGGATTTCCGGCTCCTTGCCGACCAGGCCGACGCTCGCGTCGAACACCGTGGTGACGCCACGCTTGTTGGCTTCGGTGAAGACCGCCTTGAGGTTGTGGAAGAACTGCAGCACACCCGGTTTCGGGAGGTGCGAGACCATCTTCGCTGACTGCTGCTCGGTCAGGACGCCATCCTTGAAGTCCTTCTCCAGGCCGGCGACGGTCAAGGCATTGGTGTTCGCGTAGCTGATATGGCCGGAGGCGTTGAGCAGGAAGATCTTGATATCGGGGATCTGGCCGCAGAGCTTGTCGAGGGTGGGTGCGTCGATCTCTGTCCACTGCGCCATGAGCGACGGGTCGACACCAAAGCCCGTCACCCATCGCTGAGCCGCAGGCTTGTCCTTCACCAGGTTGGCGGCCTTGAGGATCTCGGACTTGACGTACTCGATGCTGTAGTCGCGGTTCAGGTACTGGTCATCCTTGATCGGCGACAGGTTGGTCCAGTCGAAGATCAGCGCGCTGGACATCAGGTGCGCATGGGCATCGATCAAGCCGGGCAACAGGGTTTCCCCCGATGCCAGCGGGCGGTCCACCGTCTTGTAGGGCTGCATGGCCTTGCGCACGTCCTCGACCGTACCGCTCGCCTTCACCTCACCGTCTGCGATGCCGATGGCGTCGACCGTCAACCCGGGTTGCTCAGGGTCCGGGTAGATGTTCCCGCCCAGGAAGATCGTGGCCTGGCGCTGCCCATGGGGGAGCAGCTCCTTCGCCTCGGCCAGCAGGGTTTTCCAGGTTTCGCCACCCTGCTCGAAGCGCGGCAGCATGTTGGGCGTACAGCAGGCACAGCCGAATTGAGGACTTTGCGACATGGTGATTCCTTTCAGTTTCAGAGGTGGTCTGTGGAATGACGCTGGACATCGCAGGGCACGGTGCAGGCCGGGGGAGTCGAGAGGGCCGTCCTGATCCGGGCTCGATCGCGGGGGTAACTTAGCACTACGGAAAGTAGGTGTATCGGAATACGGGAGGAGAATTGGTTTGCGCGTCAAGGATCACGGCAGAGGGCAGTGCAGCCCTGAGTGTATGATGCGCCCACTCACGGAGAGCAAAAATGACCTTCAAAACCGAACAAGAACACTTCTGGGCTGGCGAGTTTTTGCTCGAAAAACAAAGCTGAACCATTCGAAGACTGAAACAAGAACGCCCAACCAGATCAGGAAATCTAGTTGGGCGTTCTTGTTTCTCACGTCAGCAGGTCAAATCACGAACCTGCGAGTGAGCGCTTATTCCCACTCGATCGTCGCCGGCGGCTTGCTCGACACATCGTACGTCACCCGCGAGATGCCTTCGATCTCGTTGATGATCCGGCCACTGACAGTCTCCAGCAGCTCGTACGGCAGGTGTGCCCAGCGAGCGGTCATGAAGTCCACGGTCTCGACGGCGCGCAGGGCGACGACCCAGGCGTAGCGACGGCCATCACCGACCACGCCCACCGACTTGACCGGCTGGAACACCACGAAGGCCTGGCTGGTCTTGTGGTACCAGTCGGCCTTGCGCAGTTCTTCGATGAAGATGTGGTCGGCGCGACGCAGCAGGTCGGCGTATTCCTTCTTCACTTCACCGAGGATCCGCACGCCCAGGCCCGGGCCCGGGAACGGGTGGCGGTAGACCATGTCGTACGGCAGGCCCAGCTCCAGGCCGATCTTGCGGACTTCGTCCTTGAACAGTTCGCGCAGCGGCTCGACCAGCTTGAGGTTCATTTCCTCAGGCAGGCCACCGACGTTGTGGTGCGACTTGATCACGTGGGCCTTGCCGCTCTTGGCGCCAGCCGACTCGATGACGTCCGGGTAGATGGTGCCCTGGGCGAGGAACTGGATGTTTTCCAGCTTGCTGGCTTCGGCATCGAAGATGTCGATGAAGGTGCGACCGATGATCTTGCGCTTCTTCTCCGGGTCGGCTTCGCCTTCCAGGTTGCCGAGGAACTGCGCTTCGGCATCGGCACGGATGACCTTGACGCCCATGTTCTCCTTGAACATGGCCATGACCTGGTCACCTTCGTGCAGGCGCAGCAGGCCGTTGTCGACGAAGACGCAGGTCAGCTGGTCGCCGATGGCGCGGTGCAGCAGAGCGGCAACCACCGAGGAGTCGACGCCGCCGGACAGGCCCAGCAGGACGTTGGCCGAACCGACCTGCTCGCGAACCTGGGCAATCGCGTCCTCGACGATGTTCGAGGCGGTCCACAGGGCTTCGCAGCCGCAGATGTCGAGGATGAAGCGGGACAGGATGCGACCGCCCTGCTTGGTGTGGGTCACTTCCGGGTGGAACTGCAC
>DQAA01000538.1:0-3668 GCA_003523465.1 Pseudomonas sp. | reverse complement strand
CCGTGGCTCATCCACACGTCCAGGCCGAGGACACCGTCGTCATCAACGTGGTCTTCGATGCCGTCCAGCAGGCGGCTCTTGCCGACCACGTCGACGCGGGCGTAACCGAATTCGCGCAGCTCGGAACCTTCGACCTTGCCGCCCATCTGCTCGGCCATGGTCTGCATGCCGTAGCANNGGTGCGCGCGGGCTGTTGGCTTCGTGGACCGACTCGGGGCCGCCGGCGAGGATGATGCCGCGCGGGTTGAAGGCGCGGATCGCTTCATC
The DNA here is from genome assembly GCA_003523465.1 of Pseudomonas sp. Taxonomy (GTDB): domain Bacteria; phylum Pseudomonadota; class Gammaproteobacteria; order Pseudomonadales; family Pseudomonadaceae; genus Aquipseudomonas. The sequence continues at coordinate 3,401 of DQAA01000538.1, read as the reverse complement.
GTCCATGTCGAACGGGTGCAGTTCGCAGTACACGCCGATTTCGCGCACGCGGCGGGCGATCAGCTGGGTGTATTGGGAACCGAAGTCGAGAATCAGGATGCGGTGAGCGTGAATGTCGAGGGCCATGACTCAATCTCGTCAGTGGTAATCGGAAACGACGCGGGGCTGTTCGATAACAGCCCCGCTGAACGGTGTTGCCAGAAGCATCAACCTACGCGGTAGTTTGGCGCTTCCTTGGTGATCTGTACGTCATGCACGTGGGACTCGGCCATGCCGGCACCGGTGATACGCACGAATTCAGGCTTGGTGCGCATCTCTTCGATGGTGGCGCTGCCGGTGTAGCCCATCGAGGAACGCAGGCCACCCATCAGCTGATGGATGATCGCGGCCAGTGCGCCTTTGTAAGGAACGCGGCCTTCGATGCCTTCCGGAACCAGTTTCTCGGCACCGGCCGAGGAGTCCTGGAAGTAGCGGTCCGAGGAGCCTTGCGCCTGGGCCATGGCACCCAGCGAACCCATGCCGCGGTATGCCTTGTAGGAGCGCCCCTGGAACAGTTCGACTTCGCCCGGTGCTTCTTCGGTACCGGCGAACATCGAGCCCATCATCACGCACGAGGCGCCAGCGACGATGGCCTTGGACAGGTCACCGGAGAAGCGGATACCGCCGTCGGCGATCAGTGGAACGCCGGTGCCTTCGAGGGCTTCGGCGACGTTGGCGATGGCGCTGATCTGCGGCACGCCGACGCCGGCAACGATACGGGTGGTGCAGATCGAGCCTGGGCCGATACCGACCTTGACTGCGTCGGCACCGGCTTCAGCCAGGGCCTTGGCGGCAGCGCCGGTGGCGATGTTGCCGCCGATGACCTGCACTTGCGGATAGGTTTCCTTGACCCAGCGAACGCGATCGATCACGCCCTTGGAGTGACCGTGGGCGGTGTCGACCACCACCACGTCAACGCCGGCGGCAACCAGGGCGGCAACGCGCTCGCCGGTGTCCTTGCCGGTGCCGACCGCAGCGCCGACACGCAGACGACCTTGATCGTCCTTGCTCGCCAGCGGGTAGGCCTTGGCTTTCTCGATGTCCTTGACGGTCATCATGCCCTTGAGGTTGAAGTCGCCATCGACGATCAGGACTTTTTCCAGACGGTGCTTGTGCAGCAGCTCGCGGACTTCGTTCTTGTTCGCGCCTTCGCGGACGGTGACCAGACGCTCTTTAGGGGTCATCACGTCGCGGACGGCAACGTCCAGGCGGGTTTCGAAACGGACGTCGCGGGAGGTGACGATGCCGACCAGGTCGCCGTTGTGCAGCACCGGTACGCCGGAGATGTTGTTCAGGCGGGTCAGCTCGAAGAGATCACGCACGGTGGCGTCGGCGTCGATGGTGATCGGGTCCTTGACCACGCCGGCCTCGAACTTCTTGACCTTGCGGACTTCGCCGGCCTGCTGCTCGATGGTCATGTTCTTGTGGATGATGCCGATGCCGCCTTCCTGTGCCATGGCGATGGCCAGGCGGGCTTCGGTCACGGTATCCATGGCGGCGGAGACCAACGGAATGTTCAGCTCGATGCCACGGGTCAAACGGGTCTTGAGACTGACTTCGTTGGGCAGTACCTCGGAGTAGCCAGGTACAAGGAGAATGTCGTCGAAGGTCAGGGCTTCTTGGCTGATACGCAGCATCGCGGGGGCTCCCGGGCGGGAAAAATGGAAGCGCGCCATTATACTGATGCGCGCCGTTTCGCTCAATGTAAAGATAGGCCTTCGGTCAGTTGCCCGTCAGCGTTCCCCGCACCACCGCTACCGGCTGGTCGAGCCAGTCGGCGAACTCGGCGAGGAAGGCCGGTTTGAAACCGGCGTCGGCCCACCCATTGAAGATGAAGCCCAGGTTGGAAAAGGCACACGGCTGCAGGAACAGAAAGCCGTTGATGTCGTCTTCATGGCCGCATTCGGGGCAGATGAAGTTGTCGGTCTGCGCCGGCATCCACTCTTCCAGGCTCTCGAACAGCGCCTCGCCGATTTCCCGGCGACACTCCGGACAGCCCGCTTCTTCGAGAAAATCCTGCGACGGCGTATAGATGCAGCGCTTGGTGATGACCTCCAGGCCATTGACTCGCTTGCCGAACGGCAGCAGTTCGGGCCGTTCGACCACCTTGCGCGCGCCCTCGGCGATGGCATGGGCCATGCGATTGCCGGTACCGCCGCAGGTGCTAAGCCCCTCCTCGACGATCTTCTCGCGCACCAGCCAGCGCAAAATGGCCCGCGCACGGGCTTCGTGCACGGGAATGGAGGACATTTTCGGAACGATGATGCTCTGGGTGATCATGACAGCGGTCGGGTCGGTTCAAAGTTGCCAGTTTACCTGACTCAGATAGCGACCGATCAGCGCCACGCCACTGGCCAGCACCAGCCAGGTCACCAGACGCACGAAGGCCTCGCGGGACATGTTCAGGGTGAGCCTCCGCCCCACCAGCAATCCCAGGAACATCATCGGCAACAGACACACCGCCAGCAGCAACAGCGGCAGGTCGGCATACACCCCGGCGATCAGGAACAGGCTCAGACGTACCACCGTGCTGCAACTGATCAGCGCACTCTGGGTCGCCCGCGCCTGCTCGGTGGAATCCAGCCGGGCATTGAGGTACAGCGCATAAAGAAAGCCGCCACTGCCGAACAACGCCCCGAACAGCCCGCCCACCGCTCCCGCCGGCACCGACCAGGCGGGAGACAGGTTGGCCGGCTTGACCTTCACCGCCAGGCTGTACAGCGAATACGCGGTGACGAACAGCCCCATCAGCAGCATCAGCACATCGGCGTGCAGCTTGAGCAGGAACACCACGCCCAGGGTGCAGCCCAGGGCCATGAACGGCAGCAGGCGCAGCAATTCGCCCTTGTTCACCGCCTTGCGCGCCGGCAGCCAGTTGCCGAAGGCCGCGACGAAGTCCAACAGCACCAGCAGCGGGATGATCCGCGACAGCGGCATGAAATTGATCAGGATCGGCCCGGCCACCAGTGCGGTACCAAAGCCGGCGATGCCGAACACGACATAGGCCGCGGCGACACCGAGCAGGATCGGCAGCCAGTCGAGCAAGGAAAACGGCAGTTGGGCGAACAGGTCAGCGAGCATCCGGGCAGCACCTTCAATGTGTTTTCAACGCACCTTACCTAGCTGGCAGCCATGCCGACTAATATGCAATATCGCCATCAGTCATCTCGAAACGGCATAGCTCATGATTTCTACCCGNNNCCGCCGAACGCTTGTATATCGCCCAGTCGGCCTTGAGCCGGCAGATCCGCGAACTTGAACAGCAACTCGACACCGACTTGTTCGAGCGCACCGCCCGCCTCCCCCGCCTCACCGCTGCCGGCGCGGCCTTTCTGCCACGGGCGCGCAACCTGTTGCAGGAT
>DQAA01000539.1 GCA_003523465.1 Pseudomonas sp. | reverse complement strand
TGCCAGCGATAGGGCCCTCAAGGCCTATGAATGGCTCAACTGAGCCTGCTCATCCCCAGCCAGCACCGCCTTGTCGGTCTGCCCGAGCATCTGGCTGGTAATGGTCCCCGCCGTCATCGCCCCACTGACATTCAACGNNCAGCGCCACCAGCTCCACCGGCAAGCCCATCGCCGGCAGGACGATCAGCGCGGCGAAGGTGGCACCACCACCGACCCCGGCCACCCCGGCCGAACTCAGGGTCACCACTGCCACCAGGGTTGCGATCCACAGCGGATCCAGCGGGTCGATCCCCACTGCTGGCGCCACCATCACCGCGAGCATCGCCGGATACAGCCCGGCACAGCCGTTCTGCCCGATCGTCGCACCGAACGATGCGGCAAAGCTGGCGATGGCCTGCGGTACACCCAGCCTGCGGGTCTGCGCTTCGATGCTCAGCGGAATGCTGGCGGCGCTGGAGCGGCTGGTGAAGGCGAAGGTCAGCACCGGCCAGACCTTGCGCAGGAAGCGCAGCGGGTTGACCCCGGCCAGGCCCAGCAGCACGCCATGCACGCCGAACATCAGCGCCAGGCCGATATAGGACACCACCACGAAACTGCCCAGCTTGAGGATGTCGTCGAGGTTGGAGCTGGCGACCACCTTGGTCATCAGCGCCAGTACGCCGTACGGGGTGAGCTTCATCACCAGGCGCACCAGGCGGGTGACCCAGGCTTGCAGGGTGTCGATGGCGGCCAGGGCGCGGTTGCCCTTTTCCGCATCGTCCTTGAGCAGTTGCAGGGCGGCGACACCGAGGAAGGCGGCGAAGATCACCACGCTGATGATCGACGTCGGCTTGGCCCGGGCCAGGTCACCCACCGGGTTGCTCGGCAGGAACGAGAGCAGCAGTTGCGGGATGTTCAGGTCGGCGACCTTGCCGGCGTAGTCGCTCCGGATGGTCGCCAGCCGCGCGGTTTCCTGGGTGCCGGCGACCAGGCCTTCGGCGCTGAGGCCGAACAGGTTGGTCAGGACGATGCCGATGAGCGCGGCGATGGCCGTGGTGAACAGCAGGGTGCCGATGGTCAGCACGCTGATCCGGCCCAGGGACGAGGCGTTGTGCAGGCGCGCTACGGCCGAGAGGATCGAGACGAAGATCAGCGGCATGACGATCATCTGCAACAGCTGCACATAGCCGATGCCGACCAGGTCCAGCCAGCCGATGGTGGCCTTGAGCACCGGATGGCCGGCGCCGTAGATCGTGTGCAGGGCCAGGCCGAAGAGCACGCCGAGAATCAGGCCGACCAGCACCTTCTTCGCCAGGCTCCAGCCCGAGTTGAGTTTCGCCAGGCCCAGCAGCAACGCCAGGAACACCAGCAGATTGAGAAACAGCGGCAGGTTCATTGAAGCTCCAGAGGGAAACGACGCATACCGCCTCTGCGGGCGGTTGCTGAATCGAAAATGCTAACAGTCTGAAAACAAAGGACTTTATATCGATATGGAATTAGGTGTGTCGTTTCTGGAATAAACGCAGGTCGTTTTCAGGTATGTGCCTGCCGCTTGCGGCTCTGGTCGGCGTCGTTGTCGGAGCGGGGCGCTGCCAGCGGAGTGCTTAGGGTGGGACGGTCATCTTTCAGGAGAACCGCACATGACGTTCGCCCCGAAGTTTCTCGCCGCCGGGCTGGCTGCGCTGTTGAGCTGGCAAGTCCAGGCCGTGGAGTTGAAGCATTGGCCCGCCGAGGCCGCGAAGCAGCTCGACGCAATGATCGCCGCCAATGCCCACAAGGGTAATTACGCGGTGTTCGACATGGACAACACCAGCTACCGCTTCGACCTGGAGGAATCCCTGCTGCCCTTCCTGGAGAACAAGGGCGTGCTGACCCGCGACAAGCTCGACCCGTCGCTCAAGCTGATGCCGTTCAAGGACACTGCCGAGCACAAGGAAAGCCTGTTCAGCTACTACTACCGTCTTTGCGAAGTCGACGACATGGTCTGCTACCCGTGGGTGGCGCAGGTGTTTTCCGGCTTCACCCTCAAGGAACTCAAGGGCTACGTCGACGAACTGATGGCCTCGGGCAAGCCGGTGCCGAGCACCTACTTCGACGGCGACCAAGTCAAGACCATCGAAGTGCAGCCGCCGAAGATCTTCACCGGGCAGACCGAGCTGTACAACAAGCTGATGGAGAACGGCATCGAGGTCTATGTGATGACCGCGGCCTCCGAAGAGCTGGTGCGCATGGTCGCCTCCGATCCCAGGTACGGCTACAACGTCAAACCGCAGAACGTCATCGGCGTCAGCCTGCTGCTCAAGGACCGCACCAGCGGCGCCCTGACCACCTCGCGCAAGCAGATCAGCGCCGGCCACTACGACCCGGCGGCCAACCTGGGCCTTGAACTCACCCCGTACCTGTGGACCCCGGCGACCTGGATGGCGGGCAAGCAGGCGGCCATCCTCACCTACATCGATGAATGGAAAAAGCCGGTGCTGGTGGGTGGCGACACGCCGGACAGCGATGGCTACATGCTGTTCCATGGTGTCGATGTGTCGAAGGGCGGGATCCACCTGTGGATAAATCGCAAGGCCAAGTACATGGACAAGCTCAACGGGATGATCGCGAAGAATGCGGCGGCCCAGGCCAAGGAAGGGTTGCCGGTGACGGCTGACAAGAACTGGGTGGTGGTGACGCCGGAAGAAATTCAGTAGTGCTTGAGGGCCTCATCGCCGGCAACGCCGGCTCCCACAGGTTCCGTGTTACTGAGCGCCTTCGAACCAGGCCAGCTTGTCCCGCAGTTGCACCACCTCACCCACGATCACCAATGTCGGCGCATGAACCTCATGCTCCGCCACCAGTTGCGGCAGGTCGGCCAGCGTTCCGGTGAACACCCGCTGGTTCTTGGTCGTGCCCTGCTGGACCAGCGCCGCCGGGGTATCGGCAGCGCGGCCATGGCGGATCAGCTCGGAACAGATGGTCGGCAACCCCACCAGCCCCATGTAGAACACCAACGTCTGCGCCGGCGCGACCAGGTCGTGCCAGGGCAGGTTGCTGGTGCCGTCCTTGAGGTGACCGGTGACGAAACGCACCGATTGCGCGTAGTCGCGATGGGTCAGCGGAATCCCGGCATAGGCCGAGCAACCGCTGGCAGCGGTGATACCGGGCACCACCTGGAAAGGAATGCCCTGCTCCGCCAGTTCCTCGATCTCTTCACCACCGCGCCCGAAGATGAACGGGTCGCCACCCTTGAGGCGCAGCACCCGCTTGCCCTGACGGGCCAGGTCCACCAGTTGCTGGTTGATCTGATCCTGCGGCACGGAATGGTCGGAGCGACGCTTGCCGACATAGATCCGCTCGGCATCACGCCGGCACATCTCGATGATGGCCGGGGCCACCAGGCGGTCATACAGCACCACGTCGGCCTGCTGCATCAGGCGCAGCGCGCGGAAGGTCAGCAGATCCGGGTCGCCGGGACCGGCACCCACCAGATACACCTCGCCCGCCGTCTGCTCCGGCTTGCCCTCGACCTTGGCCTGCAACAGGCGTTCG
>DQAA01000661.1 GCA_003523465.1 Pseudomonas sp. | reverse complement strand
CGTGCCCGTGACGACGATCGTCGCGGTGGCGAGCGTCGCAACGAAGCGCCGCGCGTTTCGGTCAAGGTCAAGGAGAAAGAGAAAGCTCCTACGCCACGTGCCGCACCACGTACTACTGACGAAGAAAGCGATGGCTTCCGTCGTGGCGGTCGTGGCAAGGGCAAGCCGAAGAAGCGCAACGCTCATGGTTTCCAGAACCCGACCGGTCCGGTTATCCGCGACGTGACCATCGGCGAGACCATTACCGTTTCCGAACTGGCGCAACAGATGTCCGTCAAGGCCGCTGAAGTCGTCAAGTTCATGTTCAAGCTGGGCACTCCGGTGACCATCAACCAGGTGCTCGACCAGGAGACCGCTCAACTGGTCGCCGAAGAGCTGGGTCACAAGGTCACCCTGATCAGTGACACTGCCCTGGAAGATTCCCTGGCCGAGTCGCTGAAGTTCGAAGGCGAGAGCGTTTCCCGTGCACCGGTCGTGACCGTAATGGGCCACGTCGACCATGGTAAGACCTCGCTGCTCGACTACATCCGTCGTGCCAAGGTCGCCGCTGGCGAAGCCGGTGGTATCACCCAGCATATCGGTGCCTACCACGTCGAAACCGAACGCGGCATGGTCACCTTCCTCGACACCCCTGGTCACGCCGCGTTTACCGCCATGCGTGCCCGTGGTGCGAAGGCTACTGACATCGTGATCCTGGTGGTCGCGGCGGACGACGGCGTGATGCCGCAGACCGTCGAAGCCGTCCAGCACGCCAAGGCTGCGGGTGTTCCGCTGGTAGTCGCGGTGAACAAGATCGACAAGCCGGGTGCCGACCTCGATCGCATCCGTAACGAACTGTCGGTCCATGGCGTGACTTCCGAGGACTGGGGTGGAGACACTCCATTCGTCAAGGTTTCGGCGAAGATGGGTACCGGTGTCGACGAACTGCTCGAAGCCGTCCTGCTGCAAGCCGAGATCCTCGAGCTCAAGGCAATGCCTACCGCTCCAGGCCGTGGTGTCGTGGTCGAATCGCGTCTGGACAAGGGCCGTGGCCCGGTAGCGACCGTGCTGGTTCAAGACGGTACCCTGCGTCAGGGTGACATGGTCCTGTGCGGCTCCAACTATGGCCGCGTCCGCGCCATGCTCGACGAGAACGGCAAGCCTGTTAAAGAAGCCGGCCCGTCGATTCCGGTCGAGATCCTTGGTCTGGACGGCACTCCGGATGCTGGTGACGAACTGAGCGTTGTGGCCGACGAGAAGAAAGCCCGCGAAGTCGCTCTGTTCCGTCAAGGCAAGTTCCGCGAAGTCAAACTGGCTCGCGCACACGCTGGCAAGCTGGAAAACATCTTCGAGAACATGGGCCAGGAAGAGAAGAAGACCCTCAACATCGTCCTCAAGGCTGACGTTCGTGGTTCTCTCGAGGCCCTGCAGGGCTCCCTCGGTGGTCTGGGCAACGACGAAGTTCAGGTTCGCGTGGTCGCCGGCGGTGTCGGTGGTATCACCGAGAGCGACGCCAACCTGGCGCTGGCTTCGAATGCGGTCCTGTTCGGCTTCAACGTCCGTGCCGATGCCGGCGCGCGCCGTATCGTCGAGCAGGAAGGTCTGGATATGCGTTACTACAACGTAATCTACGACATCATCGAAGACGTCAAGAAAGCCCTGACCGGCATGCTCGGCAGCGATGTTCGCGAGAACATCCTGGGTATCGCCGAAGTGCGTGACGTGTTCCGTTCGCCGAAGTTCGGCGCCATCGCCGGTTGCATGGTCGTGGAAGGTACGGTTTACCGTAACCGCCCGATCCGCGTACTGCGCGAAGACGTGGTTATCTTCGAAGGCGAGCTGGAATCGCTGCGTCGCTTCAAGGACGATGCCTCCGAAGTCCGTAACGGCATGGAGTGCGGTATTGGCGTCAAGAGCTACAACGACGTCAAGATCGGCGACAAGATCGAAGTCTTCGAGAAAGTCCAGGTGGCTCGTACGCTCTGATGCGCGAGCTTGGAAGCGCCAGGCCGGAGGCTGCAAGGCCCCGCTGGATGCTCTGAACGCAACGCCCGGTCAGGCTTTATGCCTGACCGGGCGTTTGCCGCTTTAGTTACAGGTAGCAAGACATGGCAAAAGAATACAGCCGTACCCAACGTATCGGCGATCAGATGCAGCGCGAGCTGGCCCAGCTGATCCGTCGTGAAGTGAAAGATCCGCGTGTCGGCCTGGTGACCATCACCGCCGTGGACGTCAGCCGCGATGTCGGCCATGCCAAGGTGTTCATCACCGTCATGGGCGAGGAAGGTGCCGAAGCCATCCAGCAAAGCCTGAAAGTCCTCAACTCCGCCGCCGGCTTCCTGCGCATGCAGCTCGGCCGCGAAATGAAGCTGCGCAGCGTGCCGCAACTGCATTTCCACTACGACGAAAGCGTCAGCCGCGGTGCCCACCTGTCGGCGCTGATCGAGCGTGCCGTTGCCGAGGACAGCCTGCACCAGAGCGGTGACGCTCCGGACAGCGACAAGGAGTAACCGGTGGCCCAGGTCAAACGCATCCGCCGTAATGTCAGCGGCATCATCCTGCTCGACAAACCGTTGGGGTTCACCTCCAACGCCGCGTTGCAGAAAGTCCGCTGGCTGCTCAATGCCGAGAAGGCCGGGCACACCGGCAGTCTCGATCCGCTGGCCAGTGGCGTGCTGCCACTGTGCTTTGGCGAAGCCACCAAGTTCTCCCAGTACCTGCTCGATTCCGACAAGGGCTACGAGACGGTCATGCAACTGGGCCAGACCACCAGCACCGCAGATGCAGAAGGCGAGATCCTGCGCACCCGCGACGTGACCGTTGGTCGCGCCGACGTTGAAGCGGTTCTGCCACAATTCCGTGGTGAAATCAGCCAGATACCGCCGATGTACTCGGCGCTCAAGCGTGACGGCCAGCCGTTGTACAAGCTGGCTCGTGCAGGGGAAGTAGTGGAGCGTGAAGCGCGTTCTGTTACTATTGCGCGCCTGGAACTGCTGGAGTGCGAAGGCACCCGGGTTCGCTTGTCGGTCGGTTGCAGCAAAGGCACCTACATCCGCACCCTGGTCGAGGATATCGGCGAGGTTCTCGGGTGTGGCGCTTATGTCGCCGAACTGCGCCGGACCCATGCCGGACCGTTCGAACTGGCCCAGACCGTGACCCTCGAAGAACTCGAGGCGGCCCACGCCGAAGGTGGCAACGAAGCGATCGACCGCTTCCTGATGCCATCCGACAGCGGTCTGCAAGACTGGCCTCTGCTACAGTTTTCCGAGCACAGTGCGTTTTACTGGCTGCATGGACAACCGGTACGTTCGCCGGACGCGCCGAAGTTCGGCATGGTCCGCGTTCAGGATCACAACGGTCGTTTCATCGGTATCGGTGAAGTGAGCGAAGACGGGCGCATCGCGCCACGTCGACTGATTCGGTCGGAATGATCGAAACCGCCAGCAAGAGGCTTCGGCCTGGTGCTGGTGGACACGAGGGTGGCTGTCAACAGGCATGGTCACACCTCATTTACTTAATACAGGGACTTGTCCCTGGCCTGTTGGAAGCCTTCGGGTTTCCTTTGATTTCGGAGAAAGCCAAATGGCACTCAGCGTTGAAGAAAAAGCTCAGATCGTAACCGACTACCAGCAAGCTGCTGGCGATACCGGTAGCCCGGAAGTGCAGGTTGCCCTGCTGACCGCCAACATCAACAAGCTGCAAGGTCACTTCAAGGCCAACGGCAAAGACCACCACTCCCGTCGTGGTCTGATCCGCATGGTAAACCAGCGCCGCAAGCTGCTGGACTACCTGAAAGGTAAAGACGCCACTCGTTACAGCGCCCTGATCGGTCGTCTGGGCCTGCGTCGCTAATAGCGGCCCGGCCAGTGGTGAGCGCGGTGTGCTGCGGTCGTCAGCCGGGAGCTTCGGCTCCCTGGTCGACGACCGCGCCCCGCGCATCCGAGAGGTTGGTTGGCTGTCTCGCCTTCGTGCTTTGCGCGAAGGCAGGGCAGGCTTCCAACCTCTAGTTTTATCTGGACGGTCAATGGGGCCGATTCCCCGTGCTGCCCAAGAATTCGCAAGAAACCAGTTCCCCCAAGTGCAACTGAAAAGGTAGGAAACCGTGAACCCGGTAATCAAGAAATTCCAATTCGGTCAATCGACCGTTACCCTCGAGACGGGCCGTATTGCTCGTCAAGCATCCGGCGCTGTGCTGGTCACCGTCGACAACGACGTCACCGTGCTGGTGACCGTGGTCGGTGCCAAGCAGGCTGATCCTGGCAAGGGCTTCTTCCCGCTGTCCGTGCACTACCAGGAAAAGACCTACGCTGCCGGCAAGATTCCTGGCGGTTTCTTCAAGCGTGAAGGTCGTCCTTCCGAGAAAGAAACCCTGACCTCGCGCCTGATCGACCGTCCGATCCGTCCGCTGTTCCCAGAAGGTTTCATGAACGAAGTGCAGGTTGTCTGCACCGTCGTCTCCACCAGCAAGAAGACCGATCCGGACATCGCTGCGATGATCGGTACCTCGGCTGCCCTGGCCATTTCCGGCATCCCGTTCGAAGGCCCGATCGGCGCCGCCCGCGTTGCTTTCCATGAAAGCACCGGCTACCTGCTGAACCCGACCTACGAGCAACTGGCTGCCTCCAGCCTGGACATGGTCGTCGCCGGTACCTCCGACGCCGTTCTGATGGTCGAATCCGAAGCCAAAGAGCTGACCGAAGACCAGATGCTGGGCGCCGTGCTGTTCGCCCACGACGAATTCCAGGCCGTTATCCAGGCCGTCAAGGAGCTGGCTGCCGAAGCCGCCAAGCCGACCTGGGACTGGAAACCAGCCGTTGCCAACACTGAACTGCTGAACGCCGTTCGCGCTGAGTTCGGCGACGCCGTTTCCCAGGGCTACACCATCACCGTCAAGGCCGACCGTTACGCTCGCCTGGGCGAACTGCGCGATCAGGCGATCGCCAAGTTCTCCGGTGAAGAAGGCCAGGCCTCGGCTGCTGAAGTCAAAGAAATCTTCGGCGAGATCGAATACCGCACCGTTCGCGAAAACATCGTCAACGGCAAGCCACGTATCGACGGCCGCGACACCAAGACCGTTCGTCCTCTGAACATCGAAGTCGGTGTTCTGCCGAAGACTCACGGTTCCGCACTGTTCACCCGTGGCGAAACCCAGGCCCTGGTCGTTGCGACCCTCGGCACTGCCCGTGACGCCCAGCTGCTGGACACCCTCGAAGGTGAGAAGAAAGACCCCTTCATGCTGCACTACAACTTCCCTCCGTTCTCGGTGGGCGAGTGTGGTCGCATGGGCGGTGCTGGCCGTCGTGAAATCGGTCACGGCCGTCTGGCCCGCCGTTCGGTCCAGGCCATGCTGCCGGCCGCTGACGTGTTCCCGTACACCATCCGCGTGGTTTCGGAAATCACCGAATCCAACGGTTCCAGCTCCATGGCTTCGGTCTGCGGTGCTTCCCTGGCTCTGATGGACGCCGGTGTACCGATGAAGGCGCCGGTTGCCGGTATCGCGATGGGTCTGGTGAAAGAAGGCGAGAAGTTCGCCATCCTGACCGACATCCTGGGTGACGAAGACCACCTGGGCGACATGGACTTCAAGGTTGCTGGTACTGCCAAAGGCGTTACCGCACTGCAGATGGACATCAAGATCAACGGCATCACCGAAGAGATCATGGAAATCGCCCTGGGCCAGGCCCTGGACGCTCGCCTGAACATCCTCGGCCAGATGAACCAGATCATTGCCCAGTCGCGCAGCGAGCTGTCGGAAAACGCGCCGACCATGATCGCGATGAAGATCGACACCGACAAGATCCGTGACGTCATCGGTAAAGGCGGCGCGACCATTCGTGCCATCTGCGAAGAAACCAAGGCTTCGATCGATATCGAAGACGACGGCTCGATCAAGATCTTCGGTGAGACCAAAGACGCCGCTGAAGCTGCTCGCCAGCGCGTCCTGAGCATCACCGCCGAGGCCGAGATCGGCAAGATCTACGTCGGCAAAGTAGAGCGCATCGTTGACTTCGGTGCCTTCGTCAACATCCTGCCGGGCAAGGACGGTCTGGTGCACATCTCGATGCTGAGCGATGCCCGCGTCGAGAAAGTCACCGACATTCTGAAAGAAGGTCAGGAAGTCGAAGTTCTGGTGCTGGACGTAGACAACCGCGGTCGTATCAAGCTGTCGATCAAGGACGTTGCCGCAGCCAAGGCTTCGGGCGTCTAAGTCCTCGCGACTTGCGTTGAAAGAAGGATCCCCTCGGGGATCCTTTTTTTATGCGCGCGAATTGCTGGAGCGACTTGCATCTTGCAAGCGAAACCAGGCGGCACTTTGCAAATTGCACGATCCTGTAAATTTTCGAAATTTATAAATTGTTGTTTTTAAAAGCTTTTATTTGATTTAAAAACTGGCACAGCCCCTGCAATAACAGAGTTACACCTGCCGCCAGGACATGTCGGCGCAGGACCTTTCGAAAAACAGGAGTGTCTCGTATGAAGAAGTTCGCTATTGCTGCTGCCACCGCTACTGCCCTGACCCTGACCCTGGGCAACGTCGCCTTTGCTCAACAATCCACTCAGGCTCCGCTGACCCTCGCAGCCGGTGAAGTGACCAAAGCGAAGGAAGCTACTTCCGATACCTGGATCACCACCAAGGTCAAAGCTGATCTGGTCACCGAGAAAGGCATTCCTGGTACCGACATCAAGGTCGAAACCAACAAAGGCGTCGTGTCCCTGTCGTCCGACGTGGCTGTGACCGATGCACAGAAAGACATGGCGGTCGCTATCGCCAAGAAGATCAAAGGCGTCCAGGCCGTTTCGGCTGATGGCCTGAAATCCAACTGATAACCGCTTCATGAAGGATTTTCCCGCTCGCTGATCCTGACGGTTCATGCGACAGCCCAAANNGTCGCCCCGAGCCCCGGCCATGTGCCGGGGCTCATCTTTTTGCGGGAGAAAGGGATTACTCGGCGTCGAGGTGCAGTGGCGTGACGACCCGTCCATCGGACTCGGCCTGACCCAGCACGGCGTCGATGAAGTAGACCCGGTCGTCTTCCAGCCTGTCCTTGTCCACCAGGTAGTCCTTGATGCTGCTGGCCCGCTCCTGGCCCAGCTGGCGCAGCAGGACGCTGCTTTCCGCCCAGGTCTTGAGCACCGCGTCGCGCATCTTGCCGGTGCGCTCCTTGCTATCGAGCTGTTCCCATTCCCCGGGTGGCTGCTGCTTCAGGCGGGTGCGGTAGATGCCTTCGAGCATGGCGGGCTTGTCATCCTCCGGCACTTGCAGCATCGAGGCCTGGGCGGGGACCTTGTCGCCGCGGCGCTGGAGCATCTTGTAGTAAGTACTTTGGTATTCCCGCTCCAGACGCTGCCCGGCGATCAGCGGACCATCGCTGCTCTGGGCGCTGGTGCCTTCGATCTCCAGGCGCAGGGCCGGACGCTCCCTCAGTGCCGCTGCCAGCTTGTCCAGGGCTCCCTGGGCATCAGCGGTGAGTTCGCTGGAACCTGGAGCGAAGGAGACGTTGCCTAGATCCTCGGCCCCGCCGCCGGTAACCAGCCCGCCGATGAACTTGAACGGTGCCTGTGCGGCCCGCAGAACCAGGTTGCGCAGGGTCTGCCAGACGATCGGCATGACGCTGAACTGTGGATTGTTGAGGTCGCCGGACACTGGCAGTTCGATGGAGATCTTGCCGTCGGTGTCCTTGAGCAGGGCTACCGCCAGGCGAATCGGCAGGTCGACGGCGTCGGGGCTGTCGACCTTCTCGCCCAGTTGCAGTTGTTCCACCACCACCTTGTTTTCGGCCTTGAGCTGGCCGTTGGTGATCAGGTAATGCAGGTCGAGGTTGAGCCGCCCCTTGCGGATGCGGAAACCGGCGAACTTGCCGGAGTAGGGGGTCAGGGTGGTCAGTTCGACACGTTTGAAGCTGGTGGCGATATCCAGGCTGGCCATCGGGTTGAACGGATTGAGCGCGCCCTTGATGGTGACCGGTGCGTAGCGGTCGACCTTGCCTTTCACATCGACCTTGGCCGGTGTCGGCTGACGGTTGTCGATGGTGCCGATCTGGCCGTTGAGCTGCTGCACCGCAGTCGCGAAGTTCGGTGTCAGGCTGAAGTCGGCGAAGTTGGCTGAGCCATCGTTGATGTCGATCTGGCCGATACGGATTCCCAGGGGTTTCTCGCCGCTGGGTGCGGCCTTGGCCTGGGACTTGGTGCCGCTGTCGGCCGGCTGCGGGATCAGCAGGTCATCGACGTTGGTAGTGCGGTCTTCGTTGATCATGAAGCGCGCGTAGGGCTGTTGCAGATTGACCTTGGCAATGCTCAGGGCGTCGCCGTGGCGGTAGTCGATACCGTCGAGGTCGAGCTGCTGCCATTTGACGAAGTCCCGATCCTTGATGGTGTCCAGGGTGTGCAACTGATTGACCCGCGCCTTGCCACCGATGGTGAAGGCCAGCGGTTCGGTGCTTTTCAGATCGACATCGAGGTCGCTGGCGAGCATGCCGCTGCGCAGTTCCAGGCGAATGAACGGACTGATGTAGCTCTGGGCGAGACGCAGGTCGATATCCTGGGTGGCGACCTTCAACTTCGCCTTGACCGGCGCCAGGTTCACTTCGCCGGATGCTTGCAACTTGCCCTGCTTGCCGATGCCGCTGTCGAGCTTGAGGGTAAAGGGTGACTTGTTGAGGCTATCGAAATCCTGCAGGTCGACGTTCAGCGGGCCGACGTCGAGAGTGACGGGCTCTTTTTGCGTACGGTCAGCCAGATGGACCAGGTAGTTGCGCGCCTGGGTGTCTTTGAGCAGCACCTGCCAGGGCTTGTCCTCGACGGCTTTTTCCTTGGGTGTAGGCTCGGCTGCAGCGGGTTCGGCCTTTTCCTTTTCCGTGACTTTCGGCGGTTGGCTGGCAAACAGCTTCTGCCAGTCCAGTTGTCCGTCGGCCTCGAGCGCTGCCCAGGTTTCCAGCTTGTCACTGCGGATCTTGCCGACGGTAACCAGTTGCTTGGCGAGGTCGATGGACGTTTCGCTGACATCCAGCTTGGCCAGGCGCGCCAAGGGGCGGCCATCCGGGGCCTTGATGGCAAAGGACGACACACTCAGTGCGGTGTTTTCCAGCAGCAGTTCTGTCTGTTTGCCCAGGCTGAAGGTGTAGTCGCTTTGCAGGTTCCAGGTACCGTCCTCCAGCACCAGCGGCACGGCGTCGCGCACGTAGGGCCAGAAGGCTTTCATCTTGGCGTCGGCGACTTTAAGCGAGCCCTTGGAGGCGATCGGCGACAGGCTGAAGGTGCCTTTCCAGTCGATCTGCCCGCCGTTGGGGCCGACGGCCAGCAGGGTCATGTCGGTGTTGTCGTCGGGCAGGGTGCTGAGGTTCTTCAGCTCCAGGTTCATTGCATCGTAGAGGAACTCGATCGGCTCGCTGGGGCGGGCGTCCTCGAAATGCAGGTAGCCATCACTCAGCTGGATGCTGCCGATACGCAGGGGGAAAGGTTCGCTGGCCGGCTCTTCAGGCGTCGGCTCGCTGGTAGGCAGTTTGAACAGGCTGGCCAGGTTGAACTGACCGTCCTTGGCAAACAGCACCTCGGTGCGTGGCTTGACCAGCTCGACCCGCTCCAGGTGCAGGGCCTTGGTCCACAGACTGTCCAGTTGCAGGTTGGCGTATAGCCGTTCGAAACCGAGCTGTTCCTTGCCCGGCTCGCCGATCTGCAGGCCCCAGAGGGTCAGTTCGAGACTGAAGGGATTGAGTTCTATGCGCTGCAGGTGCGCCGGGACGGTGGCGTACTGTGCCAGTTGCTGGTTGGCAATTCGAAGGGCAATGCCGGGAAGGATCAAAAAGCCGAGAAGGCCGTACAGGGCCAGTGCAACCAGCAAGGCGCCGAGGGCGCGTGTCAATCCTTTGGGCATGTGCGGCATCTGCGTGAAGAGCGGGACGCTTAGAGTATGGCAGGTTAATCGAGTTCCGAAGGCTGTCGGATCCATCCGACAGCTACGCCATACAATTCGCTAGAGATGTAATACCAGGGTTTTCAGCGGTGGTCGGCCGTCCTTTGAAGGGAAGTCATCGGCGGGGCTGATCACCTCACATTCGCGCACCGGACGCCCGGATTTCTCCGCGCAACGCAGGACCAGTTCACGCCACTCCTGCATATCGACCTTGGCCAGGTTGTTGTTGCAGATCAGCACGCCGTCCTCGGCAGTGCTCAACAGTGCCGGCTTGAGCAGGCTCTGGTAATCGCGCAGCAGGTCGACGGTGCCGAAGGCGCTCTTGGCCCAGGCCGGCGGATCAAGGAACACCAGGTCGTACTGGCGCGCGTCCATGCGGGGATAGGATGGCAGCTTCTGCCCGCGACGCTGGCTGATCGGCAACCCGGCCAGTTGGCGGATGGCCGGGAAGTAGTCGGACTGGACGAACGTCATCGGCTTCAGGTCCGGGTTGAGCGCGCCGTTCTCGCGGCCCACGGCCAGGTTGCCCTCGGCGAAGTCCAGGTTGCATACCTCCCGCGCACCACCTGCCGCCGCGGCAAGGCCCACGCCGCAGGTGTAGGCGAACAGGTTGAGCACGCTCTTGCCGGCGCTATGGCGCTTGACCCAGCCCCGGGCATTGCGCAGGTCGAGGAACAGCAGTGGGTCCTGACCGGCATGACGGCCGCGAACCCGGTAATTGAGTCCCCACTCGTGGCCGACCATGTCCACCAGCGCGTCGTCGCTGGCCTGGTACACCGCGTCATGGCGGTCGACCCGGCTATTCCCTCGGGACCTGTCGTTGTAGACCAGCAGCAATGGCTGGCCGAGGTGCTGCTCGATGGTCCCGTGCAGGGCCAGCAGATCGTCCCGTTCCAGTGTTTGGTGAAAGCTCTGCACCAGCAATTGCGGGCCATAGCGGTCGGCCGTCAGGCCTGGAGCGCCCTCCTGGCTGCCGTGGAACAGGCGATAGCAATCCGTGCCCTGGGCATGCAGTTCGGCGAGGAGGGATTGGCGATTGTCGAGGGCGGCGCGCAGCGCCTGATTCAAGGAGGACATGCACGTGGCCTTGGTTGCGGGCGTGCAGTTTACCAGTTGAACAGCAGGGAGGGGCCCGGCCGGCCCCTCCCGCGTCGATCAGCGTTCGATCGCCAGGGCCACGCCCTGACCGCCACCGATGCACAGGGTGGCGAGGCCTTTCTTGGCATCGCGCTTGATCATTTCATGCAGCAGGGTGACCAGCACGCGGCAGCCCGACGCGCCAATCGGATGGCCAAGGGCGATGGCGCCGCCGTTGACGTTGACCTTGCTNNGGCCTGGGCGGCGAAGGCTTCGTTGGCTTCGATCAGGTCGAGCTGGTCGAGGGTCCAGCCGGCCTTGTCCAGGCAGCGACGGGTCGCGCTGACCGGGCCGATGCCCATGATCGCAGGGTCGACACCCGC
The DNA here is from genome assembly GCA_003523465.1 of Pseudomonas sp. Taxonomy (GTDB): domain Bacteria; phylum Pseudomonadota; class Gammaproteobacteria; order Pseudomonadales; family Pseudomonadaceae; genus Aquipseudomonas. The sequence goes on along the minus strand of DQAA01000661.1, from coordinate 83 downwards.
GTTGGCGTAGGCCTTGATCCGCGCCAGTACCGGCAGCTCCAGTTCCTGGGCCTTGGCTGCGCTCATCAGCATCACCGCAGCAG
>DQAA01000627.1:2720-6779 GCA_003523465.1 Pseudomonas sp. | reverse complement strand
CCGTCATTCGTCCCGCCATGGTCGTGCAGCCGCAGCCGGCTTCGGCGGCGGTGGACAGTTACCCCGGCGAGGTGCGCGCGCGCTTCGAGCCGGAGCTGGCGTTCCGTATTGGCGGCAAGGTAAGCAAGCGATTGGTGGAGGAGGGGCAGCGGGTCAAGGCGGACCAGCCACTCGCCGAACTTGACCCGCAGGACGTACGCCTGCAACTGGAAGCGACCCGCGCCCAGGTCGGCGCCGCCGAGGCCAATCTGAACCTGGTGCAGGCCGAGCGCGATCGCTACAAGAAGCTGCTGGAACGGCAGATGGTCAGCCAGTCCCAGTACGACAACGCTGAAAACCTCTATCGCTCAGGCCTTGCACGGGTCAAGCAGATGCGCGCCGAGTTCGACGTGGCCGGTAACCAGGCCGGTTATTCGGTGCTGCGCGCGTCCCAGGACGGCGTAGTCTCCAAGCGCCAGGTAGAAGTGGGCCAGGTGGTGGCTGCCGGGCAGACGGTCTTCACCCTCGCCGCCGATGGCGAGCGCGAAGTGCTGATCAGCCTGCCGGAGCAGAACTTCGGTCGTTTCGCCGTGGGCCAGCCGGTGGCCGTGGAGTTGTGGTCGCAACCCGGCCAGCGCTTCGAGGGACGTATCCGTGAGCTGTCGCCGGCCGCCGATCCGCGTTCGCGCACCTTTGCCGCCCGTATCGCCTTCAGCGCCGGCAAGGTCCCCGCCGAGCTGGGCCAGAGCGCCCGGGTATTCATCCAGCATGCCGAGCAGATTCCCCTGGCGGTGCCGTTGTCGGCCCTGAGCGCGGAGAACGGCAAGACCTACGTCTGGCGCGTTGACGCCAACAATACCCTGCAACGGGCTCCGGTACGGGTCGGCGCCTATGGCCAGGACAGCGTGCCGGTGCTCGAAGGCCTCAACGCCACCGATTGGGTGGTGGCGGCCGGCGGCCATGTGTTGCACGAAGGGCAACAGATCCGGCCGGTGGACCGGTCCAATCGCACGGTGAACGTGGCGGCCAAGGAGTAAGTCCCGATGGGTTTCAACCTTTCCGCCTGGGCCCTGCGCAACCGGCAGATCGTGCTGTTCCTGATGATCCTGCTGGCACTGGTCGGGGTACTGTCCTACACCAAGCTCGGACAGAGCGAAGATCCGCCGTTCACCTTCAAGGCCATGGTCATCCGCACCTTGTGGCCCGGCGCCAGCGCCGAGGAAGTCTCGCGCCAGGTCACCGAACGCATCGAAAAGAAGCTGATGGAGACCGGCGAATACGAAAAGATCGTGTCGTTCTCGCGGCCCGGTGAATCCCAGGTGACCTTCATGGCCCGGGACTCGATGCACTCGGCGCAGATCCCCGAGCTGTGGTACCAGATCCGCAAGAAGGTCGCGGATATCCGCCATACCTTGCCGCCGGGCATCCAGGGGCCGTTCTTCAACGACGAGTTCGGCACCACCTTCGGCAACATCTACGCACTGACCGGCGACGGCTTCGACTACGCCGTGCTCAAGGACTACGCCGACCGCGTGCAGATCCAGCTGCAGCGGGTCAAGGACGTGGGCAAGGTCGAGCTGCTCGGGCTGCAGGACGAGAAGATCTGGATCGAACTGTCCAACACCAAGCTGTCCACCCTCGGCCTGCCGCTGGAAGCCGTGCAGAAGGCCCTGGAAGAACAGAACGCGGTAAGCACCGCCGGCTTCTTCGAAACCCCGACCGAGCGCCTGCAGTTGCGGGTTACCGGGCGTTTCGACAGCGTCGAGCAGATCGAGCAGTTCCCGATTCGCGTTGGTGAGCGCACCTTCCGCATCGGTGACGTGGCCGAGGTTCATCGCGGCTTCAACGACCCGCCCGCGCCGCGCATGCGTTTCATGGGCCAGGACGCCATCGGGCTGGCGGTATCGATGAAGGCCGGCGGCGACATCCTGGTGCTGGGCAAGGCGCTGGAAGCCGAGTTCGCCCGGATTTCCAACAACCTCCCGGCCGGCATGGAACTGCGCAAGGTGTCCGACCAGCCGGCCGCGGTGAAGACCGGTGTCGGCGAGTTCGTCCAGGTGTTGGTGGAGGCCCTGGCGATCGTGCTGCTGGTGAGCTTCTTCTCCCTCGGCATGCGCACCGGCCTGGTGGTCGCCCTGGCGATTCCCCTGGTGCTGGCGATGACCTTCGCCACCATGTATTACCTCGGCATCGGCCTGCACAAGATTTCCCTTGGCGCCTTGGTGCTGGCCCTCGGCCTGCTGGTGGACGACGCGATCATTGCCGTGGAGATGATGGCGATCAAGATGGAGCAGGGCTTCGACCGGCTCAAGGCGGCCAGTTACGCCTGGACCAGCACGGCGTTCCCGATGCTCACCGGGACCTTGATCACCGCAGCGGGCTTTTTGCCGATCGCCACCGCGCAGTCCGGCACCGGCGAATACACCCGTTCCATCTTCCAGGTGGTGACCATCGCGCTGCTGGCCTCGTGGGTCGCGGCAGTGGTGTTCGTGCCGTACCTGGGCGAGCGCCTGCTGCCGGACCTGGCCAAGCTGCATGCGAAGAAACACGGCACCACCGATGGCCAGACCGACCCCTACGGCACGCCGTTCTACCAGCGCGTGCGCCGGGTGGTGAGCTGGTGCGTGAACCGGCGCAAGACGGTGATCGTGCTGACCATCGCCCTGTTTGTCGGCAGCGTGATGAGCTTCCGCTTCGTCGAGCAGCAGTTTTTCCCGGCGTCCGGGCGCCTGGAACTGATGGTCGACCTGAAGCTGGCCGAAGGCGCCTCGCTGAGCAACACCGCCGAGCAGGTCAAGCGCCTGGAAGAGATGCTCAAGCAGCGTGATGGCATCGACAACTACGTGGCCTATGTCGGCACCGGCTCGCCGCGGTTCTACCTGCCGCTGGACCAGCAACTGCCGGCGGCCAGCTTCGCGCAGTTCGTTGTACTGGCGAAGACCATCGAGGACCGCGAGGCGCTGCGCACCTGGCTGATCGAGACGCTCAACGAGCAGTTCCCCGACCTGCGCTCCCGCGTGACGCGCCTGGAAAACGGCCCGCCCGTGGGCTATCCGGTGCAGTTCCGGGTGACCGGCGAGCACATCGAGGAAGTCCGCGCCCTGGCGCGCAAGGTGGCGGCCAAGGTGCGCGAGAACCCGCATGTGGCCAACGTCCATCTGGACTGGGAAGAGCCGAGCAAGGTGGTCTACCTGAACATCGACCAGGACCGCGCCCGCGCCCTTGGCGTGAGCACGTCGGCACTGTCGCGCTTCCTGCAGAGCTCGCTGACCGGCAGCAGTGTCAGCCAGTACCGCGAGGACAACGAACTGATCGAAATCCTCCTGCGTGGTACCCAGGAGGAACGTACCCAGCTGGCCCATCTGTCGAGCCTGTCGGTGCCGACCGATAATGGTCGCAGCATCGCCCTGTCCCAGGTGGCGACCCTGGAATACGGTTTCGAGGAAGGCATCATCTGGCACCGCAATCGCCTGCCGACCGTCACCGTCCGCGCCGATATCTACGGCAAGGACCAGCCGGCGACCCTGGTCAAGCAGATCCTGCCGACCCTGGAACCGGTGCGTGCGCAACTGCCGGACGGCTACCTGCTGGACGTCGGCGGCACGGTGGAAGACTCGACCCGCGGGCAGAACTCGGTGAACGCCGGGGTGCCGCTGTTCATCGTGGTGGTGCTGACCTTGCTGATGCTGCAACTGCGCAGCTTCTCGCGCATGGCGATGGTCTTCCTCACCGCGCCGCTCGGGTTGATTGGGGTGGTGCTGTTCCTGATGGTGTTCCGCCAGCCGTTCGGCTTCGTGGCCATGCTCGGCACCATCGCGTTGTCGGGGATGATCATGCGCAACTCGGTGATCCTGGTGGACCAGATCGAGCAGGATATCGCGGCGGGATTGGGACGTTGGCAGGCGATCATCGAAGCCACGGTGCGGCGCTTCCGCCCGATCGTGCTGACCGCCCTGGCGGCGGTGCTGGCGATGATCCCGTTGTCGCGCAGTGTGTTCTTCGGGCCGATGGCGGTGGCGATCATGGGTGGGTTGATCGTGGCGACGGCGCTGACCTTGTTGTTCCTGCCGGCGTTGTATG
>DQAA01000627.1:0-2703 GCA_003523465.1 Pseudomonas sp. | reverse complement strand
GAGCCGCTGGAGGGGAGGGTACTACGACTGCTAGGCATCCCGGCGTCCTCGATGTGCATTCAGCGTGATGACAGCGCTACTGGACCTTGTCCAGCCTGATGAGCAAGGGTTGCGGATCGCTGCCGTCGAGCTTTACCGATTGCATCGCGATGTTGAGGAACAGAAACCGGTTTTCGTAGGTGATCTGTCCACGAATCGCATAGTGATGGCGAGGATCGAGTTGCTCGGGATCGTAGGTCAGGTGAAAAGGGAACGGCGATCCGCGATCTCCGACCAGTTCCTGCTGCTCGTCGATGATCGGGTAGTCAAGGTCGGGGATGCTGACGTCGAGCAAGCGAATGCTCAGGGTTGCGGTTTCCGGGACTGAAACGCGGTGCTCGAAGAACACCTCGCCGTGCAGCGATTGCTTCTGGTTGCTCATGATGGCCTTACTCGTTGAGGTCGGCGGGGTGCCGACCTTGAGCAGTATAGTGTGCCGTCAACTCGCTCGACTCGCCGCACGGGGGCGTTTGCGTCAGAGCGCCCCGAAGACCTTCTTCGCCAGGCTGGTGGCCGCTGCCGCCGGGTTCTCGCGGATGCTGGCTTCCTGCTTGCCGATCATCTCGAACAGGCCATTGAGCGCCTGTTCGGTCACGTAACCTTCGAGGTTCGCGCTTTTCGCGTCGACCACGCCAAAGGCTGCGGCCTGGCCGGCGAACTGGTTGTATTTCTGGGCCACGCCGACCTTGTCGGTGGCGTTCTTGACGATCGGCAGGAATTTCTCGCGGATCTGCTCCCGGCTGGTCTTGCTCAGGTACTGGGTGGCGGAGTCATTGCCGCCGCCGAGAATGGCCTTGGCATCGTCCACGGTCATTTTCTTCACCGCATCGAGCAACAGCGCCTGGGCTTGCGGTACCGCCGCTTCAGCGGCCTTGTTCATGCTGGTTTCCAGCTCTTCGACCTGGGCGCCCATGCCGAACTGCTTGAGCTTTTTCGCCGCCTTGCCGAGATTGCCCGGCAGTTCGATGCGCACTTCCGGGTTGTTGCTGAAGCCGCCCGGCGTACCCAACTGCTTGACGGCGATCTGCGCGCCCTGGCTCAGGGCGTCTTTCAGGCCGCCGGAGGCGTCTTTCTGCGACAGGTCGCCGAGCGACAGGGCCAGGGCGCTGGCGGACAGCAGCAGGCCGGCGCACAGGCCGGTCAGGGNNGGGTACGACGGAGCATAGTGGCTTCCTTAATCTGCAAGCGGATGAACGGGGATCAACGCACCGGATCAACCTTGATCTTCAGCGGCTGCGGGTCGGTGCCATCGAGCTTGACGCTGTGCTGCTGGGTGTTGATGAACAGCAACTGGCCATCCAGCTCGATCCGGGCACTGACCGCGTAGCGATGTCCGGGTTTGACCTGGGCGGGATCGTAGCTCAGATGGAAGGGAAGTGGCACCTGGCCCTGGATAGGACCGCTCTGACGCGCAAGGGTAACGGCGGGGGCGTCAGCGAGGGAAACGTCCTGCAGCGCGACGCTGAGGGTCGCTGCCGGAGGCAGGGCACTGCGTTGCAGGTAGAAGACTTCGCCATCGAGGGCGGCTTTGGAGGAGGGGGCCTGGCTGGAGCAGGCAGCGAGCAGCGAGGCGCAGCAGAGCATCAGGATTTTTTTCATGGGATCTCCGTAACTGAGTGCCGGCGACAGGCCGACATTTCAGGACTTTAGCGGAATACCTGTTAGTCGATGTCCCGGCCTGCTGTAGGACTATTCGTCAGAAGCAGGCCGGAAAACCGATCAGGCAGGTTGTTCGCTGCTGCTGTGCTCATCGCGGTGCAGCGCAACCTGGCGGATCGACAGGCGTACTTCCGCCGACAGCACCCGNNTCGGCCAGTTCGCCGAGCTTGTCGTGGAAGCCCAGCTTGCCGGCTTCGTCCGGGCGCAGCACGCCTTGCTCCAGAAGGGTCTGGATGAAGTGGCGGAACAGGCTCTTGTCGAAGAACTCCGGGGCATTCAGGCCATGCAGGATCGACAGGCGCTGGGCCATGACCACGCACAGGTCCTCCAGCTCTTCGGCGCTGAGGCTGTGCTCGCCGCTGTTGAGCAACAGCGAGGTGGCCATGTAGAAGCGCTGCAGGGTCTGGGTGATGGCCCGGGCCAGCAGGGTCAGCAGGACGAACTGCCGCGAACTCGGCGCCGGGCGCAGGTACACGTCGTTTTCCTTGCGCAGCAGGCCCTGTTCGACAAAGGCCTCCAGCCACTGGTCGACCACCGTGTCGAGTTCGTCCAGTTCCCAGCGGATGAACAGCTCCGACTGCAGGTACGGATACAACGCACGGGTGTATTTCAGGATCAGCTCGCGGCTCATCCGCGAACTGCTCTGGAAGAAGCTCGCCAGCAGGGCCGGCAGGGCGAAGATGTGCAGGACGTTGTTGCGGTAGTAGGTCATCAGCACCGCGTTCTGTTCATCCAGGTAAAGGATGCGCCCCAGCGCGTCGCGCTGCTCGGCCAGCAGGTCCATGCTGCGGACATGGCCGATCAGGGCCAGGCCGTCGCCTTCCGGCAGGGTAGTGTGCGGTGAGTAGGGCACCTGGCGCAGCAGGGCCAGGTAGAGGTCGAGAACCCGGGTCAGGGCGCGCTCGTCGAGGGCCAGGCGGCTGGTGGAAAGCAGGGCCAGGGCCACCAGGTTGACCGGGTTGATCGCCGCGGCTTCGTTCAGGTGCCGGGCCACTTTCTCGCCCA
>DQAA01000612.1:2770-3649 GCA_003523465.1 Pseudomonas sp. | reverse complement strand
CCCGACTCGGCGCTGGTGGCGATCATCCTCGCCGTGGTGCTGCCGCTGTCCGGGGGCGATCCGGTCAAGGCCATCACCCTGGCCAGCGCCATGGCCCTGGTGTCCGGACTGGTCTGCCTGGCGGCGGGGGTGTTGCGCCTGGGGTTCATCACCGAGCTGCTGTCCAAACCGATCCGCTACGGCTACATGAACGGCATCGCCCTGACCGTGCTGATCAGCCAGACGCCCAAGCTGTTCGGTATCAGCATCGACAGCGAAGGGCCGGGGCGGGATATCTGGCATCTGTTCCAGGCCCTGCTCGACGGCAAGGCCAATCTCTACGCCCTGGCCATCGGTGCTGGCAGCCTGGCGATCATCCTGCTGCTCAAGCGCTTCGACCGGGTTCCGGGGATCCTGGTGGCGGTGGTGGTGGCGACGCTGGCGGCGTGGTTCTTCAACCTCGAGGCCGAGCACGGCGTGAAGGTCGCCGGCTCGCTGCCCCAGGGCCTGCCTGGCCTGGTCTTTCCGCTGATCGATGCCGCTGATGTGCAGGCGGTACTGATCGGCGGCTTTGCCGTGGCCCTGGTGTCTTTTGCCGATACCAGCGTGCTGTCGCGCACCTACGCGGCAAGAACCCGCACCTCGGTGGATGCCAACCAGGAAATGATCGGCCTGGGCATGGCCAATCTCGCGACAGGCCTGTTCCAGGGCATCCCGGTAAGCAGCAGTTCATCCCGCACCCCGGTAGCCGAGGCGGCGGGGGCCCGAACCCAGCTCGCCGGGGTATTCGGCGCGCTGGGGGTGGCGCTATTGCTGCTGTTCGGCCCAGACCTGCTCAAGCACCTGCCGAGCAGCGCCTTGGCGGCGGTGGTGATTGCCGCGGCCATCGGCCTGTTCGAG
>DQAA01000612.1:0-2698 GCA_003523465.1 Pseudomonas sp. | reverse complement strand
TGGTGATCGCGGTGATCGAATTCCTCTGGGACGGCTGGCGCCCGCACTACGCGGTGCTGGGCCGGGTGGCGGGGATTCGCGGCTATCACGACATCAGCCGCTACCCGCACGCGCGCCTGGTGCCGGGGCTGGTGTTGTTCCGCTGGGACGCGCCGCTGTTTTTCGCCAATGCCGAACTGTTCCAGAACTGCGTGCTGCAGGCGGTAGCCCAGGCGCCGGCCCCGGTGCGGCGGATCGTCATCGCGGCGGAACCGGTGACCAGCGTGGATGTGACGTCGGCGGACATGCTGATCGAGCTGGAGCAGATCCTTCGGGGGCGGGGTATCGAGTTGCGCTTTGCCGAGGTGAAGGACCCGGTGAAGGACAAGCTGGAGCGCCTGGAAGTGCTGGCGCGGATCGGGCGGGACGTGTTCCAGCCGACGGTGGGGGCGGCGGTGGATGTTTATCTGGAGGAGCATGGGGTGGCGTGGACGCCGTGAAGCGTCAAAAACGCCCCGCACGGGCGGGGCGTTTCGGAGTTCACTCTACAACGAAGGGCAGTTCGATCCGGTTCAGCACGGTTCGCTGTGCGGAAGGTTTTTTGCTCAGCTGGATCATTTGCGCCCCTGGAACCGAGCCCTTTTCGATGCCGTAGCGCACGACTACTTCGTCAAAGTCCATGTTTCGACTGCCAGCTCCGTCGAGCACGCCGATCCGATGTTTTTGGTGGCCTGTCCCGATGCTTCCGGTAGCGGGCAGTGAGCTGTATTCCGTGGCGGTCGAGTTGAAACAGATCGTCAGTTCCATTCTTCCCGCAGTGGGCTTGGCTCCTCGGTAGTTAACGCATGCAGCAAGCAAATGCACCAGGAATCTGTTGAGCAGGTAGGCTTTTCCGAAGTGGTCTTCACGGACGAACAACCAAACGGCGCCGCTGCCCTTGCGTATATTCTTCAGGACGTTTTTTCGAACGCCGATAAGAGTGGCTAGTTTCTCCGCTAGCAGCCTGCACTTCCTGTCGATCACCTGGAATACCGTGTTGTCGGCCGTCCAGGTGGACAGCTTGCGGCTTTGCCTGTCGAGGCTCAGGAGCTCGGGTTTGATGCAGGAAATCGCTGTCTTCATCCTCGGATCCCTTTCGAGCTTCCCAATGAAGTCGAGAGGGTGATCGAATCCGGTCAGCGCCCTGAGGACATCTTGCAGAGCCCCGTCACCACCACCAAATATCGCGATTTTCAGGTTTGCGCTGTTTGCTGCGAGAAGATGATCGTTGTCCCAGAAGGCAATGCCACGGTGGTCGTTGGCTGCGGTGGTACCGCCCAGCAACCAGCAGTTCTCCTTGCCCATGCCCCCAGCGAGCACGATGTAGTCGGGCTGAATACGAACTGGAAGATGTCCGGAGTATCTGCTCCTGCTTGCATGTGTCTGCAAGGCATAGGGGCCAGGCACNNCACGAAAAGCGGCATTCTGCTCGGCTTGCCTTGGTTGAAGCTTTTCACGAAGTTACTGATTTTGCCGGCGTCGACGCCTAGAGCAACCGTTAGGTCAGTTACTAGGCTCTTGATGCTGGTCGCGAACGATTTCTCCAGCAACCTGGCTAGATCGTCGGCCTGGCAGGGCGCGGCAGAGGTCCAGGACAGTTCCGGCGCCGCCACATAGGAACGGGTAGCCAAGGGGCTTGGATAGGATTGATCCTTGTACAGCGAGCTGGGCCACTCATACATGAACGGGCCAACGTACCTTGACGTCACACCCCGCAGCAGCGAGAACGTCTGGAGCTGCGCATCGACAACCAGCACCTGGTCCACACCTGCGGAAGAGGCCGCCAGTGCCGCTGAAGCACCAGCGGCACCGCAACCGACGATCAGGATTGAACGGGTCTGTGGATCGGCTTGCAGAAGGTCGCGAATTACCAACTGCCCGCGAACGATCTGGTCACGGATACTGACGTGCTGCATGGAGCTGGAGATGTCGAAGATGTTGGGCCCGACTTTCAGCGAGAACAGGCTCAGTGCATCAAGGATCTGAGGTTTTTGGGTTAAAGCCATCAAGAACGCCCCCCTTCGAATATGTTCGACATCAGCGTGTCGAAGTCTTCCTCATCCAGGGAAAACAGGACCGGGTGCGAAAGGATCTCGGCTATACCACCTTCACCATCTTCATCCTCGCCATCGCCGTTGTTTCCGCCTCGTCCTCGCCCGGCTCCTCCAGAGGCAGCAGGTTCTCGATCATGCGGATCTTCTGGTATCCATTCCCTCGACAGCGTCCAGTAGGTTTGTCGACTGTTTCTATGGGCTGATATCAAGCCCTTTGATTCTGCGTACTCGAGCATCCATTCGAGGTTGAAATGTATGTATGTTTCGGCGAAACGAAATTCCTCTAAGTCCCTGAGTTGGCGGCGTATCTGTTCAGCATTCAAAGGCCGCTTGCTGCGCATCAGTACCTGAAGAATCAGGAAACCCATCTCCTCCATCGCATTACTCCTTGTAAAACGGCAGTTCCACGTGATGCCTTCGGCGCCTGTGGCGCCGCTCCGACATCCTTATCCCGTTAACACTCGCACGGGTTGCCAACTTATTGCCACTATCCTTTCGTGGTGCCGTCAGCGATTCCAGCTGTCCTCGACACTCTGCAATCCCTGGGCGATGGTGGCCACCTTGTCGTCCGCCAGCCCCTGCTCCGGCAGCGGGTTGGCACCACTGCTGATGAACACCTGGGAGTA